>CAZFWQ010000155.1:0-8748 GCA_964522755.1 uncultured Oscillospiraceae bacterium
ATCACCAGGAAGCCCTGTGAATGCGCCATATTCCTTTCGATTATGTTGTAATTACGACAAATATGGAAACCGTTATTTTGCCATGTTTTTCAAGGTTTCACCCGCTATGCGGTATACAGTCCAATCGTCCATTGGTTTCGCACCCAACGACTTATAGACGTCGATACTCGGCCGGTTCCAGTCCAGACACCACCATTCAAGCCGCCCGCACCCTCTGTCTGCAGCAATTTTTGCCAAGTGGACGAACGTTGCTTTTCCATATCCTTTATTCCGATGTCGGGGCAAAACAAAAAGATCCTCCAGATACAGGCCCGCACGTCCGAGAAAGGTCGAAAAGTTATGGAAGAACAATGCAAAACCTATTTCCTCGTCATCAATCATCGCAAACAGGACTTCAGCTTTTTTCTTTTCAAATATCCATTCCCGCAGCAATTCTTCCGTCGCAACAACCTCTTCGGACATTTTTTCGTAGCTTGCCAACTCTTTGATAAAGAAAAGTATTTTTCCCGTGTCATTTTCATTGGCAAACCTGAATGTCAGTTCGTCAGTCATGCAATACCTCACATTCTAAATCCGGCAGGATGACTTATGCTAAAAACGAGGCGAGATATGTGCACCATCCGTATTCGTGTGTAGAATGAATACAATCCGCAAAGGGCACCATGATGCAAACACATATGCCCCGGAACGGAATGAAACCCTGAAAGCTTTACGCAATCAGGGTTTCATTGGCAGGAGAGTAGGGGCTCGAACCCTAGACCTACTGTTTTGGAGACAGCCACTCTACCAACTGAGCTACACTCCTATGCCACATCATGCCGGACGAATGCATTCCAATGAATGAAACGGATCCTTCCGACGAGATTCAGTATACAACAGCCGCGCGAGGAGTGTCAACCGTTTTGCCTGAATGCGTTTTGCCTGAATGCGTCTTGCCTGAATACGTCTTGCCTGAATGCGTCTTGCCTCCGAATGAACGGTACTTGCCAGGCGAATGTGATTTCAACTCACGGCAAGGGGGATGTTGCCGTGCCGCAGGCCTCCAGAATGGCTTTTGAGAGCTGATCGGGGCATGATGTGGCTTTGCGGCCGCATCGGATGCCATTCAGCATCTCCGCTACTTCCACGGCGGGGCGGCCGTCCACAAGCTTCATGACAGCCTTGAGGTTGCCATCGCACCCCCCTTTGAATTTCACATCCCGCAAACACCCCTCCACAACCTTGAATCTGACTTCCGTAGCGCAGGTGCCGTGCATCTTGAAACTGTGTGACATCTCATGCGTCCTTTCTGTCCGGCCTGGCAACGAGTCTGTGGATGGGGTGCCCCAGCCCGATGAATTTTTCCTCGTATTCCGTCATGATATTGTCTTGCGGCAGGACTTCCGCGTGAAGATTCCGTGTGATGTCCTCCACAAGCCATCCCGCCTTCGGGAATGATTCAAGTGAATATTCAAAAAAATCCGCATTGTCCGTCTTGAAATGCAGATCACCATCCCTGGACAGCACGATCCGATACAAGTCCAGAAAAGGACCTGATGTCAGCCGCCGTTTTGCATACCTGACTTTGGACCATGGGTCGGAAAAGTTAAGGTAGATGCGGTCAATTTCACCCGGGGCAAAACATTCATCAAGGACGTGCGCATCCAAATAAACGACTCCAAGGTTGGCCAGCCCCTTGTCCGGGATATTCCCGACCATCTGCGCAAGAATGGAGGCAAACCGTTCAATGGCTACAAATGCGATTGCCGGGTGAAGGCCGGCCATGGTGATGATGAAGCGGCCTCTTCCGGACCCTATTTCCACATGAAGCGGACCGGACACATTGAAGTGTTCCCGCCACTTGCCCTTCATGGCGATTGGATCGGTGATGTGGCAGGCGCTGCGGGCGATGCGTTCCGCGGCATCGGGAATGTTGCGCATCCTCAAGGTATGGCTGCCTCCTCTTTGTCATGAGCCTGTCTTGTGCAAACATGCCCAAAACGGCGATCTCGAATCATTCTACCAGACGCAGGCCGTATGGGCAATCGGTGGTTTCAGGTCCAACAGACTCAGCCCCGACGGTCTCAAATCCCGCCAGTTGCCATGCGGTTTGTCATCCTGTACAATAGTCAGGGAACATATGTTCCGATAAGGAGCCCCGGCGTGGCATTGAAAAAGCGATCCAAACCAGGAAAACCAGACAAGACAGGCGCAAAACCCACAAAGAACAGCGGCAAGAAGATAAAAAAGGCCGCCTCAACCCTCCTTGACCTCGCGGCCGATGCGTTGTCAGAGTCGCTTTCCGATATTCAGGACACCGCTTCCGAATCCGGTTCCCCGGTTCCGGCTTCCGCCCTGCCGCTCCTGAAAGCCTCTGTTCGCGCGCTTGTGGCCTTCTCACTTCCCGATGACACTGCCTGGACCTTTGTTTCCTATGCGGACATGAGGGAAGGCAGCAAAACGCATGTCCTGCTGCAGCAGAAGCTTTCGGATTCCGGTCAATACCGGGCGGAAGTGTCCCTTTCCCATACCTGGGAAGTATTGGACCGTCTCATTGAGGTCAGCGGGCGGGTGGATGGCATCATCAACCAGGATACGGCTCCCGTGCTCCACGAAATCAAAAGCACGTCCATTCCCCTGTCAGACATTCCGCTGGCCGGAATTCCCTCTCATTGGGCGCAGCTCCAGTGCTATGCGGCCATCCAGGCCGGCGAGACCGGATCTGAAGCGATATCGGTACGCTTGAGTTATGTGAATCGCCAGGACGGTGCCGTCAGGGACTTCGACCGCATCTTTACGCGTTTGGAACTGACAAGGATCATGTCGGACCTTCTCAAACCATATGTGAAAAGGGAAAAGGACCAGGCTGCCTGGCGTGAAAAACGCGATCTGTCCATCCGGACGATGGAACTTCCCTTTCCCGGCGGATTTCGGAAAGGGCAGAAACTGCTTGCCTACAATGTATACCGGTGCATCGGCGACAACCGGCGCCTGTTCGCCCAAGCGCCGACCGGGACGGGAAAAACCATGGGCGCCCTCTACCCCGTTCTCAAGGCCATGGGGGAAGGACTGGTGGACCGCATTTTCTACGTGACGGCGAAAACCACGACGAAGGCCATCGCAGAGAACGCGGTCAACCTTTTACGGGCAAAGGGCCTGCGCCTGAAGGTCCTCACCCTGACTGCCAAGGACAAGATGTGCCTGATGGCCGTGAGAAACTGCGATCCGGCAAAATGCCCGTATGCCGAAGGCGTGTTCACACGGATGCAGCGGGTCGGAAAGACACTTCTCCGGTCGCATGACGTGTTTTCCAGGGATTTGATCTATGAGACGGGTCTGAAGCATGAGATTTGTCCATTTGAGTTGAGTCTGGAGATATCGCTCGGCTGCGATCTGATCATTGCGGACTATAATTACGTATTCGATCCGAGAGTCTACCTCAAGCGCTTTTTTCAGCAGAAAGGGCGGGAGAACAACGTTTTTCTGGTGGATGAAGCCCATAACCTGGTTGACCGCGCGCGGGAAATGTTCAGCGCCACCCTGGCCAGAGAGCCGCTGATGGCTCTGCGGCGCAATATCCACAAGGCGAAACCTGAGCTGGCTGACGCGCTTGGCGGCATACTCCGCGTCATGACGCTCATGCAGCTGCATCCGCTCACAGACGAGTCGGAGGCCGGCGGGAAAGGATACCGTGTCAGCGAAGCTCCTCCCTCCAACCTTCTGAAACCGGTCAACGCGTTCCTGCTGAAGGCAGAGCCCCTTGTCACGGAAAAAGAAGAGGACGGGCATGAACCGCCGCCATGGATGGACGATTTTGTCGGAATGTTTTTCGACCTGCTCCATTTTCGGAACACGCTGGAGCTGTTCGGTGATGAGTACCGGGTGATGCAGACAGGTCGCAGCCGAACCTTCGGCGTGCGCCTGATGTGCCTGGATCCGTCAGAAATGCTGGATAGGCGCATGGAATCGGCACGTTCCTGCATCTTGTTCTCCGCCACGCTCTCCCCTCTTTCCTACTTCAGGAAGATGCTGGGCGGGCGGCCCGAAGACCCTACGCTGCGCCTTCCCTCTCCATTTCCCCGCGAAAACCTGTGCGTGGTCCTGGAAGACCGGGCTGAAACACGCTATCGGGTGAGGGAACGTCATCTGCCGGCCGTCGCGTCGGCCTTGTACGCCTTCCTGAATGCGCGAAAAGGGAATTACCTGGTCTACTTTCCTTCCTATGGCTACATGAGCCAGGTATTGTCCCGCTTGGAAACGTTATATGAGGCAGGCAGAAAAAACCATCCCGAATCCGGTGAATGGGATGTCCTGGTACAGGAAAGCAGGAGGACGGAAGCGGACCGGGAAGCCTGGCTGGCCCGTTTCGAGCATTTCGGCGATGTGGTCCGCGCGGGGTTCTGTGTTTTGGGCGGCGCTTTCGGAGAAGGCATTGATCTCGTCGGGGAACGGCTTACCGGCGTGGCCGTCGTCGGTGTCGGCCTACCGCAGGTGAACCCCGAGCAGGAGATTTCACGCGCCTATTTCGAAATGCATTTTGGCGAGGGATTTGACTACGCGTACACGTATCCCGGCCTGAACCGGGTTCTGCAGGCGGCGGGACGTCTCATCCGCACCACGACCGACCGCGGAGGCCTGCTTCTGGTCGACGCCCGATTCGCGGAGCATCCATACCCGCAGCTGCTGCCGCCGGAATGGTTTCCTTTCCCGTTTCTCAGCCGCAACCCAGACCTTGGCGGATTGCTGGAAGATTTCTGGAAAAGGGCGGATTGAGGCTGATTCATTAAAAAACGCCGAGAAATTTTTGCCGCACCCGCAGGCGCAGCGCGGTCACCTGGCCGTCAGCCATGATATAAGCCATTCCGTTGGCGGTTACTGCCACTTTTCGGATTGAACCGCGCGCGTCGAACGTCATCAGTTCCGTGCCGACCGCATCCACGAAAATCACGCGGTTCGCCAGAACAAGGCCAATGCAGCCAGGCCCCGGCACAAGCCGGTCCACCCTGCCCTCCTGCACGATTTCCCTCTTCAGGGAACCATCTTCATTCAATATGCGCACGTTGGTCTTTTCCTGCCGGGTAGTATCATACCGTTTGTTGTCGAACACCGCCAGCACGGGGTACTTGCCGTCGAGCAGCGCGGCAGCCGTGATGGCATCACCCTCAGGCTTGTATTCGCCTGCCGTCGCCAGTTCGCGGTCCAGCAGCTTCATTCCCTTCTCCCCCACCAAAGCGGTGGACCCGTTCATCATCTGCAGGATTATGGTGTACAAATCATTTTCAGCCGTGACGCCGCCACGGCGGGCCATGTCCGGAGCGATGAACTCGACGGCTGCGCCGGCCTGCATCTGGGTAGCGGACAGCCCGGACAGGACGAGGCTGTCCTGACCCGTTTCAGGAGCCTGATGGACTGAAAAAGGCGCATATTCATTCAGATAGGACGTGAATACTGCGGCGCCTTCCCTGGAAAACCCTTCAAGTATGGCTGCATATCCGGATTTGGTTCCTTTTTCCAGTAAAAGGATATAGTCCCTTGACAAGAAGGCGTTATAGATCTGGTTTTCCGTTTCCTTTTCAAAAAAAAATGCGCCATCGCGGACAATCCCGTACTTTTTTCCCGATAGATCCGAATACAGGACGTCCCGGCCATAGGCCGTGACAAAGGGCGTCCCCAATTGGACCGGCCTTATCCATCGTTCCGTGCCGTCTGCGTTCATGCAGCGCAGCTCTCCACCCGTACACAGAAGCACCGCTTCGCCCTGAATCGCCATCACAGGCTCCGGTTCTTCCGCCGTAAAGGAGGTGACCACCTGTTTTTGTGGGAGTTCCTCCGTGAATGACTGTACAGCCTGCTGCCAGAATGCGGCAAAGCCAGATTTGCCGATGATTCCGACATCCGCGCCGGTCAGCGCGAAAAGAAGAAGACCGCAGATGACTGCAATCAGTATCAGGAGCAGAAGAAAACGGATGAAGGGATTCACTCCCCGTTTTTTCGGCTGTTCTTCCATTTATCCCCTCATCACTCACTTATCCGCAAACAAGCCCAATGCGGTCAGCGCAAGTTTGTATTGCGGATCGTTGGCCAGTCTCAGCGTCATCAGCGTCCGGTTCAGAAAGGCAGTGGTATTTGTGTCAAGCAAACCGTTCGCAGCGATCTTGTTTGCTTTTTGGTATGCCTTCACGGCGGCCAGCGTTTCACGATCAAACCTGCGATCCGGCATTCCTGTGAAAAACCCGCCCGCTTTCAAAATGGATTCGGCTTTCCTGACAGACGCGTCGTAGGAATCCATCTTCAGGATGGCAGTGCCCGAAAGCGGACCGATCAGGGATATGTCTACCGCATGTGCCAAAGTCCGGTTTTCCGCCTCAGCCTCGGGAACAAGGCCTTCGCCATTGATGGCACGGCCATTTCGGGTCAGGTACCTGCCGGTGGTCAGTTTGGCCAATCCAAGCACCTCATCGGGTTGAATCTGAACACCATAATATGAAGCCCATTCGATATCCGTTACAAAGGTTTCCTGATATATGCCCTTGTATTTTTCATGCGCGGCAGGGGTCAGAAGCATGAAAAGGCTTTGGACGACCCCTTTTCCATAAGTCTTCTTCCCGACTAGAAATCCATTTCCCGCATCCTGGATGGCACCGGTGAGAATCTCCGCGGAGGAAGCAGTGTTTTCATTCGCCAGAACCGCGATGATCCAGCCGGGATCCGGCGCATCGGACCCGTATGTGATATCGCTGAACTGATCGGTGCGATAATCGATGGAAACGATTGGACCAGGGGGAAGCATCATGCGCGCGATTTCCACTGCCTGACCCACATACCCGCCGGGATTGTCACGCAAGTCCAGCATCAGCTTTTTCACGCCGGCTTTCCTGAACGCCGCCAAAGCAGTCTTCACGCCGGATGATGCGCCGTTTCCAAACTGGGTGATGCGAAGATACCCGATTTTTCCGTCAATGCGCGAACTGACCGGATTGATGCTGATATCTCCCCGTACCACCGCGACTGTGAATTCCTTTGTGCCCCGTTTCACCAGGATTGGAGCTGTCGTACCAGCTGCACCCCGGACGAGGACGACGGCTTCAGTTACGGTCTTGCCCGCGAGGGAATTCCCGTCAACCTTGAGAAGGATGTCGCCATCGAGCAATCCGGCCTTCTCCGCCGGTGAATCCGGGAGGACGGAATCAATGACTATGCCGTCCACCGAAGGTTTCGGCTCAAGCACAACCCCGATGCCGCTGAATTGGCCGGTCAGGGTGGCCTCGTACGCTTTCGTCTCTTCCTGGTCCAAGAATGAGGAATAATCATCAAGGTTTGAGAACATGCCTTTCAAGGCATTCTCCAGCAGTTCGTCGTCTGTCTTTCCTTCAATGTACATGGATTGGACGAAAGATTTGACGGACTCCAGAAAATTCCCGGACCATGCATCCGCCCGGATCGGCAAGGCCAGCATCGCCATGATAACGAGGACAGCCGTGCAGACGCGGAAAAACCCGGAGTGTAAAACCCGGGTGTGCAAGACTCCGGTGTGAACCATCCCGGCGCGAATCAGCCCGGTTCCCGAGCCCGTGCTTTTTCTTCTCATTCGTACTCCTTCCAAACTCATCAATGTGATTCATTATATCACGGGTGTAGCTCGATTTTCCATTCGGGTGCCTGCCGGGTTTCAGTCACCGTGATTTGCCATCCGGGTTCTTGCCGGGTTTCAATCACCGGACCCGGTCTTTGATTCAGCGGTTATCATCCCGCCGAGGATAAGCACGGAACCGGCGATCATGGCCCAGGTGAGTGTTTCCGTCTTTCCGCCGGTTCCTGGCACCAGGAGGGCGAATACAGCGCCGAAAACAGGCTCGCAGGAAATGATGAGCGCCGTGCGGGTGGGTGAAGTGTATTTCTGGGCAATGGTCTGCACGCCGAATGCGAATGCGGTTCCCAATGCACCCGTATAAAGCACAGTGACAACGACAATCCAGGTGATGTTCACTTTACCGGGCTCAAAAAGCAACCATGCCGCACCATAAAGAAGTGCGGCTGTGACCATCTGTATGACGGCTGTCTGTTTCGGATCCGTCACTGCGTTGAACTTGTCGATGAAAATAATCTGCATGGCAAAACAAAAGGAACACAGCAGGGTAAGCGTATCCCCTTTGTTCCAATGCTGTGAAAACCCGCCGGTCAATACGAAAAGACCGGCCGTGGCCATCATCACGCCGATGACCGCCCGGACAGGCGGCTGTTTTCGGAGGAACAGGGCGGAAACGACCGGCACGATGACTACGTTGAGCCCGGTGACGAAAGCGGAAGTGGATGCCGACGTATATTTCAGTCCCGTCACCTGAAGGGCCATTCCCATAAACAGCAGAATGCCGATAATACCGCCGTGCATCAGGTTTCTGGGCTGCACGGCCTGCATGGGTTTTCGGAACAGCACGGCAAGGATGACTGCCGCGACGGTGAACCGCATCGTGAGATAGGCATAGACGCCCAGCACTTCCACGATGTTCTTCATGATAATGAAAGACGATCCCCAGATCACCGTAATGCTGAGAATCGCCAGATCGGCCTTCAATGATGTGCGCATCCTACAGGATCCGGCTGAGGAAAGCCTTGGTCCTTTCATGTTTCGGATTGGTGAAAATCGTTTCAGGGGATGCTTCCTCGATGACGCGTCCCTCGTCCATGAATATCACGCGGTTGGCGACATCACGGGCAAACCCCATTTCGTGGGTGACCACTATCATGGTCATGTGGTTCTTTGCCAGGCTC
>CAZFWQ010000156.1:0-8703 GCA_964522755.1 uncultured Oscillospiraceae bacterium
CATGACGCCATGCAGGCCCGCAAGTTCGGGGCGGAAGGCATCGGCCTGTGCCGCACGGAACACATGTTCTTCGAGGGAGAACGCATCAATGCCATGCGCGAGATGATCGTCGCCCGTACGGAGGAACAGCGCCGCAAGGCACTCGACAAGCTGCTCCCGATGCAGCGCAGCGATTTCGAGGGACTGTTCACGGAAATGAAGGGGTATCCCGTCACCATCCGCTACCTTGATCCGCCGCTTCATGAATTCCTCCCGCAGGCGGATGCGGACATCCAGCTCATCGCGAATGAAATGGGCATGTCCTTCGCAGACTTAAAGGGCATCGTGGCATCTCTCCATGAGTTCAACCCGATGATGGGCCACCGTGGATGCCGGTTGGCCGTTTCCTACCCGGAAATCGCGGAAATGCAGACCCGTGCCGTCATAGAGGCCGCCATCAATGTCAACCGCGGGGGCATGGAGGTTGTTCCGGAAATCATGATACCGCTGGTCGGCGAGATAAAGGAACTGAAATACGTGAAGGATATCGTCGTGAAAACGGCGGATGCCGTCATTGCGGAAGCCGGCGTGAAGCTCAGGTACATGGTCGGCACGATGATAGAGATTCCCCGCGCGGCCCTCACGGCCGACGAAATTGCCACGGAGGCAGAGTTCTTCTCCTTCGGCACGAACGACCTGACCCAGATGACATTCGGCTTCAGCCGCGACGATGCGGGAACCTTCCTGGAACACTATTACGGCAAGAAGATTTATGAATCCGACCCCTTTTCAAGGATCGACCAGATCGGCGTCGGCAAGCTGATGAAGATGGCCGTGGAACTTGGACGCAAGACAAGGCCCGACATCAAACTCGGCATATGCGGCGAGCATGGCGGCGATCCTTCCTCCGTGGAATTCTGCCACAGGATTGGACTGAACTATGTTTCCTGTTCTCCTTTCCGGGTTCCGATCGCCAGGCTGGCCGCCGCGCAGGCCGCCATTTCCGGCGGAGGAGACCTCGGTCAGAAATGAGAACATACGGGTCGGCGTTGAGATCATCACTTCGGAACACCTGGAATAACCGGTGGAGTCGGCCTTCGGGCCGGCTCCGTTCCTATTCAGGGGAATTCCGTTCTTTTTCTAGGGAAACTGCCGGGAACCGGCCGCAAGTCCTGGCCAAGACAAGGAGGAAACGGCGTCATGCAGTTGCCAGCAGACCTTCAGGGCGCCATCGCCCTCGTGTCGGAACAACGGGCGGGACAGGTGATTCCGGAAACAGCCCGGAACGTATCGAACCGATACCGTGACAAACACCGGCGCGGCACCGGGTCGCTGGTGCACGCGGACGACGATGTGACGGCCTATGCGGCCACAAGGATGCCCGCCACATATGCGGCCATTCGTTCCTGCATGTCCCGCGTGGCCGGCCTGATGCCGCAGTGGCGCCCTTCAAGCATGCTTGACGCGGGGGCCGGCCCGGGCACGGGTCTTTGGGCGGCGACCGAAGTCTGGCCTTCCCTCGCCGGATGCCACCTGATGGAATGCGTGGAGGGCATGATGCGGATCGGTCGCGAACTGGCTTCGCATGCGGCCAGCAAGGCGGTTCGCGATGCCCGCTGGCGGCAGGTGGACCTGCGGACGGCCTGGCAGGCCGAACCGGCGGATCTTGTCACAGCCGCCTACGTCATTAATGAAATGGGAGAGGCTGAAGGAATCAGGCTGGCTGAATCCCTGTGGAAAGCAACAAAGGGAGTCATGATCCTGATTGAACCGGGTACGCCGCAAGGCTGGATGCGCATACTGAAGATCAGGGACCACTTGCTGAATCAGGGCGCCTTGATGGCGGCTCCGTGCCCGCACGGCCTTCCGTGTCCGGTGAAGGCGCCCGACTGGTGTCATTTCTCTGAACGCGTGAACCGGAGCAGGCTGCATCGCCGCCTCAAGGAAGCTGACCTTGCGTATGAGGATGAGAAGTATTCCTATGCCGCCCTTTCCCGCCTGCCCGTCCAGGTGTGCGAAGCAAGGGTTCTCCGGCATCCGATGGTGCATTCCGGGTATGTGCGGCTTTCCTTGTGCACCCATGCCGGTTTGGCCGAGGAAACGGTGACACGCAGCCAAAAAGAGAGATACCGGCTTGCACATGGCATCCGCACAGGCGATGCGTGGCCATCGGATAATGTCTGCAAGGCTGCAGGTCCGTCGGACATAACCGACCAATATGCGGGACCGCAGGATACGGAAAACCAGTATGCTCGTTCGCAGGATCTGGCCAACCAGAATACTCACACTGACTGAGACAGCATCTTTCGTCATTCGGCAGGCAATCCGACAGGAAGCCGGCATATCTGTTTTTTCGGAGGAATCAGCATGAACGGATCAGTCACTGCGACCCTGATCGCCATAGGTGCCGTCACCCTGGCGGAAATGGGAGACAAGACCCAGCTTCTGGCCATGGCATTCGCGTGCAGATACAAGGCCGCCAAGGTAATGACCGGGGTGTTCATTGCCACGGTTCTCAACCATGCCGCTGCAGTCGCGCTCGGAACCCTTGTCGCGCGAAACGAGGCCCTGAACGTCTGGATCCAGGGAATCGCCGCGCTCTCTTTCCTCTTTTTCGGCCTCTGGACCATCCGGGGAGATCGCCTCGACGGGGAAGAAAACCGCAAGACGCGCTTCGGCCCTGTCATTACGGTAGCCATTGCCTTCTTCATCGCGGAACTGGGAGACAAGACGCAGCTGGCAACCATCGCCCTCGCGGCACGGTTTCCGGATTTCCCCGTCGGGGTCCTCCTGGGCTCGACAACCGGCATGATGATTGCCGACGGGATTGGGATTCTGGTTGGCGTCGTCATGTGCCGCAGGATTCCCGAAAGGACCATAAAACTGGTATCCGCCGGCGCATTCATCCTGTTTGGCCTTGCGGCCTGCTGGCAGGTCATGGATGGCCTTCTCCGCTTTCCGCGCCTTGCAGCTGCCGTCACACTGCTGCTTCTTGCCGTCGCAACCGCCGTTCCGGCAGTCTTCCTAATCAGAAAGGCCCGCGCGGAAGCGGTGGCGAACCCCGTCGTGGCGCAATACTGCAAAGTTAAGAAGCTTGAACCATAATCCGGGGTTTCCCCGGGCGATGTATTTCACAGCCACACGGATTTCACAGCCAAAGTTGATTGAAACCTGCATGCGCGTTATAATGTGGCAAAGCACATGATGAAGATGAACCGGAATTCATGCTGCGGACCGCAATGAATGCGGCAACATAATGGAAGGAGCCTGCGCTTCTTTGCAGTATCATCATGGGAAAGGCGGCCGGAGATGAGCAAGGCGGACACTATTTTCAGGAACATGTGCCTGGAAATCCTCAAGGAAGGCGTGTCTGACGACGGGATGCCAGTTCGTCCCAAATGGGAGGACGGCAGTGCGGCCCATACGATCAAGAAGTTCGGCATTGTCAACCGGTATGATTTATCGGAAGAATTTCCCATACTCACGCTCCGAAAAACAAACCTTAAAAACGCAATCGATGAGATTTTGTGGATTTGGCAAAAAAAGTCAAATCGCCTGGCAGATCTGAACAGCCACATATGGGATGCGTGGGCGGATTCAGACGGGACCATAGGCAAGGCGTATGGTTATCAGCTGGGTGTCAAGCACAAATACAAGGAAGGTGAATTCGACCAGGTCGACCGCGTGCTGTATGATCTGCGTTGCAATCCACTGAGCCGGCGCATCATGACGAACATCTACGTTCACCAGGATCTGAACGGGATGCAGCTTTATCCTTGCGCGTGGGGCATGACGTTCAATGTGTCGGGCAGGAAGCTCAATGCCATTCTCAATCAGCGTTCGCAGGACGTCCTGGTTGCGAATCACTGGAATGTCGTGCAATATGCCGTGCTTCTGCACATGTTCGCACGCGCTTCAGGCCTTGATGCAGGCGAACTCGTCCACGTCATTGCGGACGCGCACATATACGACCGGCACATACCACTGGTGCTGGATCTGATTGCACGTGAGCCGCATCCGGCTCCCACGCTTCGGATCACACCCGGCATCACCGACTTTTACGCTTTCCGCGCGGACGATTTCGTGCTGGAGGATTATCGGCACGGCGACCCTGTCAAAGGGATCCCGATTGCCGTCTGATGGAGGAGGCAGGTCATGCTGACAAGGAACGACCTGATACTCCTTGCCTCGGCGGACGCCGAGGGCGGCATTGGGAAAAGCAATGCCTTGCTGGTCCGGATACCGGAGGACATGCGTCATTTCAGGGAACATACGGTCGGCCAGACCATCATCGTCGGCCGGAAAACACTGGAGTCATTCAAGAACGGACTCCCTTTGCCGAATCGGACGAACATCGTGCTTTCCGCCACCCCCGGCTATCGCGTCGAAGGTGCAGCCGTTGTACGGAACCTGCAGGAGCTGGCAGAATGCCTGGACGACATCCGCGGCCGCGTCTATGTCTGCGGCGGAGAATCCGTTTACCGGGTGCTGATAGGGTATTGCAGCCGGGCCATCATCACGAGGATTGACGCGACATACGGCGCGGACGCTTTCCTGCCGGACATCTCAAGAGAGTCCGGATGGCTGTGCGTCAGCGAGGATGAATGGAAAACGAGTGAAAACGGGATACGGTACCGGATTATGGAATATCAAAGACAGGATGGAAAAGCAGATGGCGATTGACACTGAAAAATGCAGTTCGAGCCGGATTTCGGAATATGACAGGCAAGGGAGAACAGCAAATGCGCAAGGAAATAGAAAAAACGTATGAACCTGCCAACGTGGAGAGCCGTCATTACCAGAACTGGATGGACAGCGGGTATTTTCATTCGGAGCCGGACCCGTCCAAGGAGCCTTTCTGCATCGTCATCCCACCGCCCAACATCACTGGCCAGCTTCACATGGGGCATGCGCTGGACAACACCATGCAGGACATCCTCACCCGGTTCAAGCGGATGAGGGGCTTCTGCACGCTGTGGCTGCCCGGCACCGACCATGCCAGCATAGCCACTGAAGTGAAGATTGTGGAGAAACTGGCCTCGGAAGGCCTTACGAAAGCGGATGTGGGCCGCGAGGGTTTCGTGGAACTCGCGTGGGAGTGGAGGAATCAATACGGCGGGCGCATCGTGGAACAGCTCAAGCGGCTCGGCAGCTCCTGCGACTGGGAACGGGAGCGCTTCACCATGGATTCCGGCTGCTCGAAGGCCGTCCGCGAGGTGTTTGTCCGGCTTCACGAGAAGGGGCTCATCTACCGGGGAGAACGCATCATCAACTGGTGCCCGCGCTGCAGGACATCCATCTCGGATGCGGAAGTCGAATTCGAGGAGAAGGACGGCCACTTCTGGCATATCCTCTATCCGGTGAAGGGTCAGCCCGGCCAGTTCGTCGAAATTGCCACGACCCGCCCGGAAACCATGCTTGGCGACACGGCTGTCGCGGTGCACCCGGGAGACCCCAGATACGCCGCGATGGTTGGCAGGACACTCATCCTGCCGCTGCTTGGCCGGGAAATCCCGGTAATCGAAGACACTTACGTGGAGCAGGATTTCGGCACGGGTGCCGTGAAAATCACGCCGGCGCACGACCAGAACGACTTCGAGGTGGGTATCCGCCATCAGCTGCCCATCATCAATATTTTGACGGAAGATGCCAAAATCAATGAAGCTGGCCGCCAGTACGCCGGCATGGACCGATATGAGGCCCGCAGGCAGATTGTCGCTGACTTGGAGGCGCTTGGCCTCATAACGCAGGTAAAGCCCCACAAGCACAACGTCGGGGCCTGTTACCGCTGCAATACGGTCATCGAGCCGCGCGCCAGCCGCCAGTGGTTCGTGGGCATGAAGCCCCTGGCCGAGCCGGCCATCGCGGCAGTGCTTGACGGAACCATCAGGTTTGTTCCTGACAGGTTCTCAAAAACATATTTCAACTGGATGGACAATATCAAAGATTGGTGCATTTCACGCCAGCTCTGGTGGGGACACCGCATTCCCGCCTGGCACTGCGATGCCTGCGGACATATAACGGTCTCCCGCACGGATCCCGTTGCATGTGAAAAATGCGGCGACCTGCGCATCCGGCAGGATGAAGATGTTCTGGACACCTGGTTTTCATCCGCCCTCTGGCCGTTCTCGACATTGGGATGGCCCGACAAGACAGCGGACCTCGACTACTTCTACCCGACCAGCGTGCTGGTAACCGGGTATGACATCATATTCTTCTGGGTTGCGCGCATGATTTTCTCCGGTATCGAGCAGATGGGCCGCGTACCGTTCAGCCATGTGATCATGCATGGGCTGGTGCGCGACGCGCAGGGCAGCAAAATGTCCAAATCCCTCGGCAACGGCATAGATCCGCTGGAGGTCATCGACCGCTACGGAACGGACGCCCTGCGCTATGCACTCACAATTGGCACGGCGCCTGGGAACGACATGCGTTTTTCGGAAGAGAAGCTGGAATCGAGCCGCAATTTCTGCAACAAGATTTGGAATGCCTTCCGTTTCGTCATGATGAATTTTGACGGGGATGCTGATTTTTCAAAAGCCGACCCCTCAAACCTTACTGTTGCGGACAAGTGGATCCTCAGCCGTTTGAATACGGTTGCGCGGGAAGTGACCGAGAATCTTGACAAGTACGATTTATCCATAGGCTTGCAAAAAATCTACGAGTTCATCTGGGAAGAATTCTGCGACTGGTACATCGAGATGGTGAAGCCCCGTCTTTACGACAGCAATTCGAAAGGACGGCTGGAAGCACTGGCTGTCCTGAACCGCGTCCTGAAGGATTCGATGAAGCTGCTTCATCCGTACATGCCCTTCATCACGGAGGAGATCTACAGCCACCTGGAAACCGGCGACGAAAGCATCATGATATCACCCTGGCCGGCATATTCGGAGGGAATCCTGCATCCGGAAGAGGAACGGACCTTCGCGATTGCCATGGACATCATCCGCGGCATCCGCAACATCCGCGCGGAGATGAACATCCCCGCCGGCCGCAAGGCGAAGGCAATTCTCGTGACTCGGAACCAGGCGCTGGTATCCGCGTTTGCCTCCGAGGAAGTCAACTTCAAGAGGCTGGCCGCCCTGTCCGGCATCCAGATCCAGCAGGACAGGACCGGCATCGACGATACGGCTGTTTCCATTGTGGCTGACGGTGCCGAGGTTTACCTCCCGCTGGCGGACCTTGTGGATCTTGCAAAGGAAACGGAACGGCTGGAGAAGGAGCGGGCAAACCTGCTGAATGAAGTAGACCGTGTCGGGAGGAAGCTCGCCAGCGAAGGATTCGTTTCGAAGGCACCAGCCGCCGTCATTGAAGCTGAGCGTGCCAAGGAACTGATGTACCGCGGAATGCTCGGTAAAATCGAGGAACGGATTGACGGATTCAGAAAAGCAATGAAGTAGGTGACTAGCAGACCCGGAGGAATCATGGACAAGCCTTGCAGGCTAATCGCCTGCCTGCTGACCACAGTCCTCATCCTGTCGGCGGTCCCGTTCATATGGGGCCGGCCCGCGGCTGCTGCTGTGGCTGCGGCTGCGACGGCTGTTCCGGAAGCAACCCCGGCCGTCATCGCCACACCTGCGCCATCCGACACGGCAGATGTTCCCCAGCCGTCCGCCACGCCGGCTCCCACGCCGGCCCCCGTTGCAGATACCCTTACGGACGGCCAGAAGTACGTCGACACCCTCGTCGCCGGAGACAGCACCAATTTGCTGGTCTGCGCGCCGGATCCATCCGCCTGGAACATGGACACGATCCTGATTGCCAGCATCAGCCCGTCAAGCGGCCAGGTTTCCCTGATCAGCCTCCCCCGCGATATCTTCATATCGTACAGCGCCTCTCTGAGAGCAACTGTCGATTCCGTCAGTCCCGGATTGCTCGACCAGCCCGGCATGCTCAAGATCAACGCGGCCCATGCCATCGGAGACAAGCTGAAATACAAGGAAGGCATCGGCCGGTTCGATCGCCCCTATATCGAGTTCCTGGCCGACCTGATCGAGGAGATTTTCGCAATTCGCATCGATGATTATGTTTATTTGCAGACAAAGGGGTTTCGCCGCATTGTGGACTATTTCGGCGGCATCACGGTGAATGTCCCGGTCCGCATGCTGTACGCGGACCCCACGCAGGACCTCGTCATTGATCTGCAGCCAGGTTCCCAGCATCTTGACGGGGCGCAGGCCGAGGGATTTGTCCGGTTTCGCCAGGGATATGATGACAATGGCGTATTCACGAACTATGGTGATCTGTACCGCAAGGAAAACCAATCCCGGTTTTTCAAGGCTTTCATCCAACAACACCTTACCCTGCGCAACCTTGCCCGGCTTTCCGATATTTCAGATTTCCTGGGCAGCAACGTCATCACAAGCATCAAGGGATGGGATCGCATCGTTGCAATCGGCGCACTGGCGGAAAAATCTGTCGCGCAGCACTTCCCGATAGTCGCCTTGCCTTTGAAACTTAAGGAAGTGAGTATCCACGGGCTGTCTTATGTCCGCCTTGAAGAGGCAGCCGTCGAAACGGAGCCGCCTTCGTTTTCCTATCCCGGGACATTCGGCGGAGTGGTCGGGCCATGAATGATTTTCCTGTTTCTACTTCAGCCCGGAAGGGCAATCCATTGGTCCATCGATAATCTTTCTCCTCTTCGCCTCTTCTCCATTTCACTTCTTTCTCCACGGAACTGCATTCCTCCGCGGAACTGCATTTCTCCACGGAACTGCATTCCTC
>CAZFWQ010000157.1:0-7990 GCA_964522755.1 uncultured Oscillospiraceae bacterium
TCGTGCTTTTTGTCATCGCATTCTTTTTTGTCGCAGGCTTCATATCCAAGGGACCCTCATCCGCAGGCCTGCTGGTCCCCGGCGGCGTGCTCGCCGGAGTAGGCTTCACATTGCTGCTTGGCAGCAATTTTCACCTGATGGCCTATGTCTGGCCCGGATTCATCCTGGCTCCGGCACTTGGCCTGCTGCTTCTGTACTTGTTCAGCAACGAGCACAGTCCGGGTTTGCTTGTGCCCATCGGCATCCTTCTCACAACAGGCGCAACTTGTTTCCTCTCTTCCGTCTTGGGATTATGGCACATCCTCTGGCCGGGTTTCATCATGTCTCCGGCAGTAGGCCTTTTCCTTCTTTACCTTTTCGGGGAGCGCCATAACAGGGGTTTGCTGATACCGGTCTGAATCCTGGGGGGCATATCGGTTTTCTCCTTCCTGGGAACCTTCATGGCCGGGAACTACGGCTACGGGAAGTATGTTCTCGCTGTCCTGCTCATCATTGCCGGCTTGCTTTCCATCATGAAGAAGCCGGGAGATGCCGGGACGCATGGGAAAAGATGGTTTGCAGGACATCATGAAGGGGCGGGACAGGGTTGGAACGCCCGGAATCCGGCAGATTCCCGCCAGGGCGAAGATGAGGCGAAAAACAGGGAAAGCCGGCGTGAATACGGACAACAGGTCTATCGGGAATACGATGCGAAATTCAATCAGAATCCCCAATATCCCGGATCTGACAATAGCGGCGGCAAACCCGGCGGTCAATCCCCGGACGTGAATCCATATGCGAATTCCGACTACAGCAGGTACAATCAGGAACCGCCGAAAAAATAGTCGGGTCATGTTCAGATGGCATTTCATATCGGCTCTTGGCTTTTCACAAATCATGAAAACCTGTTGAACTGGAGAAACTTGGATAAACATGATGAAAACTGGAGAAACTTTGCGAAACCTGGATAAAACTGGATAAATCTGAAGCGTTGTCCGCAAGCGACAACGCTTTCTTTTTGTGTTATCATAAGGATTGCCTTCTTTGGGAGATTGGATTTTCCTGATTTTCGAGGCTTTTCACACACATCACCATGAATATGCGAGGAGAGAATGAATGCCCGCAATCCGATATGAGCTGATCAAAACCTGCCCCCGGACCGGTGCCAGGCTTGGCCGGGTGCATACGCCGCACGGAACGATCGAGACCCCGGCCTTCATGCCGGTTGGAACGCAGGCGACCGTGAAGGGGATGACCCCGGAAGAACTGAAGGAAGTCGGGGCGGAAATCATACTGAGCAACACCTATCACCTGTTTCTTCGTCCAGGGCACGACATCGTGCGCGAAGCAGGCGGCCTGCATCAGTTCATGCACTGGGACCGGCCCATATTGACGGACAGCGGGGGTTTCCAGGTTTTCAGCCTGAGCAAGCTGCGGAAAATCAAGGAAGACGGGGTCATGTTTCGATCTCATATCGATGGTTCGAAAAAATTCCTGTCTCCGGAAATCTCCATTGAAGTCCAGAACGCGTTGGGTGCGGACATCATCATGTCATTCGACGAATGTGCGCCGTACCCATGCGAGTACGCCTATGCGAAAAGATCCATGGAAATGACGACCCGCTGGGCAAAACGCTGCAAAGAGGCGCATGCGAGGCCGGAAGACCAGGCGCTTTTCGGCATCGTGCAAGGGGGCACGCACAAGGCACTGCGCATCGAAAGTGCGAAACAGCTGGTAGATCTGGATTTTCCGGGGTATTCCATCGGAGGGCTTTCTGTCGGGGAGTCCGGTGAGATCATGAATGAGGTGCTCGATTACACTGTTCCGCAGCTTCCGCCCGACAAACCCAGGTACCTGATGGGCGTGGGCAGTCCCGACTATCTGATAGACGGCGCCCTGAGGGGCATCGATATGTTCGACTGCGTCCTGCCGACGCGGATTGGCCGCAACGGGACCATTTTCACGGCAAATGGCCGAATTATCGTCCGTGACGCCAAGTATGCGAGGGATTACTCCCCGATGGACCGCGAGTGCGGATGTTATGCCTGCAGGAACTATTCCCGCGCATATGTCCGCCACCTCTTCAAAACCGGGGAGCTGCTTGGATTGCGGCTTGCAACCTGGCACAACCTCCATTTCCTCCTGAACCTGATGGAACAGATCCGGGAAGCCATTCGCGAAGACAGGCTGCCGGAATTCCGTGCCGGCTTTTTCCTGAAGTACGGTTATCCTGTCTGAACTGGATAATTGCACAAAGGCATGGCCATCATGTATAATGAACGGGTATGGGCGGCGTCGGACAAGAGTTCCGGCAGACACCGCACCGATTCGGGAGGATGAATTCAATGAATTTCACTACTTTTTTGGCCACGGCCAGCAATGCATCGGGCACGGCGAGCACAGGCACCGCGGCCACTGGAGCAGCAACGGGAAGCAGCACCATCATGCAGCTGCTTATTTTCATCGTACCGCTGGGCCTGATGTACCTTTTGCTCATCATGCCGCAGCGCAAGAAGGAAAAGAAGGCGAAAGCACTTATCAACAGCTCCATCGTTGGTGATACGGTCGTGACCATCGGTGGCGTGTGCGGTAAAATCGTCAATATCAAGGATGACGAGATCACCATCGAAACAAGCATAGACAGGACCAAGGTCTCCTACAAGAAATGGGCCATCAAGGAAGTCATCAAGCCCGTTACAGACGCAACCTGATTCCGGCGCGGCGGATTATGGTATAATGAGGGCATTGGCTGTTGCCATTGCCCTCTTTGCGTACACGCGCGGCAAACCGCGAAATACAACTCGGAGGCACAACGATGCAGGATTACTTGTCGGTCGGATGCATGATCAACACGCATGGCATAAAGGGAGAAATAAAGGTAAATCCTTCCACATCGGATGTTTCCCGTTTTGAATACCTGTACCGCGTCAAGGTGGACATTTCGCCTTCCGGCGCAGGAAAAGGGGACCGGGTCAGTCCTGACAAGAATACGCCTTTGAAAGAGTATTTCGTCGAAGGGGTTCGTTTTCATCAATCCAATGTCCTGCTGAAGCTGCGCGGCGTGGATACCCTGACGGATGCGGAATTCTTCAAGGGCCGTGAAATCTGGATTGCCAGAGAAGATGCGCGAAGGCTCGATGAAGACGAATGGTTCATCTGCGACCTAATCGGGCTGAAGGTCCGTGAAGACGGCGTCGAGTTGGGTAAGTTGACTGATGTCATCCAGACCGGGAGCAATGATGTCTATGTTGTCAGAAATGCGGACGGGAAGGAAATCCTTATTCCGTCGATCAAGAATGTCATCCTCACAGTGGATACCGTCGGGGGCACCATGGATGTGAAACTGCCGGAGGGCCTGCTTGATGAGGTTTGAGGTTCTGACGCTGTTTCCGGAAAGCATGGACAGGATGCTGGGTGAGAGCATCATCGGCCGGGCGCGGGAAAGCGGCCTGATAACCGTCCGGATCACCAACATCAGGGATTTTTCGGAGAACAGGCACCGAAAGGTGGACGATTATCCATATGGCGGGGGAACCGGCCTGGTCATGACCCCGCAGCCCATAGTCGACGCATGGCGTTCCATCATCGAACGACTCGACGTCCGTCCGCGAACTATCTTCATGAGCCCCCAGGGCGCAGTGCTGAACCAGGCCATGGCGCTGCGGCTGAAAGAGGAAGAATGCCTTATTCTCCTGTGCGGCCATTACGAAGGTGTGGATGAGCGCGTGCTGGAAGAGATCGCCGACGAGGAAGTATCCATCGGCGACTATGTCCTGACTGGCGGCGAATTGCCGGCCATGGTGCTCATCGATTGCATAAGCCGGCTTGTGGACGGGGTCCTGGCCTCGGAATCCTCTTATGCCGAGGAGTCCCATTATTCAGGCCTTCTCGAGTATCCGCAGTATACCCGTCCTCCGGAATACCATGGAAGAAAAGTGCCGGACATCCTGTTGTCAGGGCATCATGCAAAAGTGCAAAAATGGCATTTTGTAAAAATGCTGGAACGTACCCGGGATAAAAGGCCGGATCTATTTGAGGCTTATGAAAAAGCCCATCCCGAAAAGGTTCTGGAAGCTTTCGGGCTGCTGCCTGCGAAAAGGAAAAGGCGGAAACATGGCCTTGTCGCGTCAGCCGGCCAGGAGCCTCGAATGGTTGACGTCAAAACGATATCGGCAGAGCAATGCCAGCCGGCCGGGGCTGACCTTTCGGTATCTGAAGGATTCTGCCGGGGGGTACCTGAATGAGCAACCATAAGGAACCTTTGGCCTACCGCATGGCTCCGAGAACCCTCGCAGAATTTGTGGGCCAGGAACATATCATCGGGGAAGGCAAACTCCTGAACAGAATGATTGCCGCCGACCGCATGGCCTCCATCATCCTGTACGGGCCGCCGGGCACAGGGAAGACATCCATCGCCAGACTTGTCGCCCGCACCACAAAGGCTGTTTTCCAGCAGATGAATGCCGTTACGGCCGGCGTCAAGGACATACGGCAGGTTGTGGACGATGCGCGCAACACGTTTCTGAACCCGACGGGAAGATGTGTCCTTTTTATCGATGAAATCCACCGCTTCAATAAATCACAGCAAGACGCGCTGCTTCCTTTCGTTGAAGACGGCACGGTCGTGCTGATTGGCGCGACAACGGAGAACCCGTATTTTGAAGTGAACAAGGCGCTGATTTCCCGGTCAACAGTGTTCATGCTGGTCCCGCTTGAACAGCATCATATAGAACGCATCATCCGCGCAGCCCTGGCCGATCCCGAACGCGGCTACGGAAAACTGGATGTCGGCATGGATGATGAAGCGGTCACGCTGCTTGCCAACATCTCGTCGGGAGACGCCCGCATTGCGCTGAACGCCCTTGAACTGGCAGTGCTGACTTCGGATTTCGGCGGAACGGGGCATCTGGAAATTACGCGGGATGTCATTGTAGATTGCGTGCAAAAAAAGGCCATCCGCTTCGACAAGTCGTCCGAAGGTCATTACGACAATATCAGCGCCATGATCAAATCCATGCGGGGCAGCGATCCGGACGCAACCCTGCTGTATCTGGCACGTGCGATATATGCGGGGGAAGAACCGGAATTCCTGGCCCGACGCATCATGATCTGCGCTTCCGAAGATGTGGGCATGGCAAACCCGAATGCGCTTGTCGTGGCGGTAGCCGCTTCTCAAGCCGTCATGATGATCGGGATGCCCGAAGCCCGCATCCTGTTGGCCCAAGCCGCTGTGATGGTGGCCACAAGCCCCAAGTCGAACGCCAGTTATGTTGGAATTTCCGACGCGCTGGCCGATGTCGGGTCAAAGGATACCGGCGAGGTTCCGATGCACCTGCGCAATGCGGTGGTCAAGGGCATGTCGGACCTCGGATACGGGAAGGGATACAAATATGCCCATGACTTTCCGGGACACATCGTCGACAACATGGCCTATCTTCCGGAAAAGATGCTGGGAACCATCTACTATCAGCCAACGTCCAATGGATATGAGCTGAAGCTGAAGGAATGGCTTGACAGGCGAAGAAACAGGAAGGATGACAAAGCCGAATGAAGCATGAAAGCAAGACTGGAAACGAGGCTGGAAACGAGGCTGGAAACAAGGCTGGAAACAAGACTGATGGCAAGGAAGAAACCATGGATGTAGGAAGGGATGAAACCTTGGAAGGAAAAACGGATAAAAGCAATGTAGGCGTGATGGCGGGGAAGCTGGCCGTTCACGGCAGGATGAGACGAATCATGGCCCTGGTCATGCTCGTTCTGTTTGCCGGACTGGTAATCAACATTATGTTTTTCCATGTTATGATGGGGGAGACAGCCATCCTTTACATAGCCCTTGTGGCAGTCTTTTTTCTTGGAAACGGCATGAGGGGAGGAGCAAGGCATTATGACGGACAAGAGCCCGGAGAGTCTGAAGAATCCGAACAACCCGTGGAATCGGAAAAATCCGAAAAGCCTGCGGAATCAGGAAAACCCGAAAAGCAATTCATCAGGCAACAGCCCTGAAACGGAGGCCATACTGGATCAGATTGACTCTGATTTTGCCCGTGACAAAGCCGGAATCAGAGTCCTTTCCAGGGCGCGTCAGAAGAATGGCCGCGGCAGGCGCATTGCTTCAAACGTCCTGATCGCGGGCGGCATCCTGCTTATACTGGTTCCTTTGGCCGTTACCGGAGTCAGCATGAAACGGAACGCCGACGCAATGGATGCGTTTCTTTCCGACACTTCATCCATAGTGGATGCGGCACAGGCATCCACGGAAAATGTCGATGCGTTCTACCAGTCCGATGTTGATTTTTCAGCTGTCGGAGACCATAGCGGTACGCTGGATCCGGCCGTTGCCTCCAGTGGAGCTGCCGAATCGGGAACCGCAATGCCGGCAACAACGCAAACTATGGCAGAAACGGCTTCCGGTGCGGCAATTGAATCGGCTGCGCCCGCGACTTCGGATACAACATCCGGAACAAGCCTTGAATCAGCCGCACCGGCTGTCCCGACGAAAGCACCCCTGATGTCAAAAGAAGAAATCCAAAAAAAGATGATCGGTGTCTTGTTTATCGACAAAATAAAAGTCCGCATGCCGGTCATTACCGGTGTGGATGAAGAAACGCTTCGTGTCGCCGCAGGCAGGATGCCGGAATCAGGGAAACTTGATAAAATAGGCAATGTCGTTTTGGCCGGACATCGAAGCTATACTTTTGGCAAATATTTCAACCGGTTGGATGAACTGCAGGTGGGAGATACCTTCACTATCAAGACGGGCACGAAAACACTGGAATACACAATATATAAAAAATTCGTCGTCGAACCGAACGATTTTTCCATACTCAATTACAATAAAACCGACAAAATCTGCACCCTGTTCACATGCACGCCTATTGTCATAGCAAACAAGCGACTGGTAGTGCAGGCGATACAAACAAATTGATTGCGTTGTTGATTGCGTTGTTGATTGCGAAGCTGATTGCATCATTGATTGCATCATTGATTGCATCATTGAATGCATCATTAACTGTAATTGCTTCATAGACCGTGTTATTCATCGCGTCATGACTTATCTGCATTGTCATCCGGCGCAGTTGCGGCAGAGCGGTCATGAAACTCCTGCCAGCCCATATCCATCGGCAGGTTGAACCAACCTACGAGATTGGCTGCGACGGCTTCCTGCTGCGGCGGTATCGGGATCACCGCGATGGCGCGTCGATCGCCCCTTCGCCGGAATTGCCGATAGCAGAACAGCAGCTGCGAGGGGTTCCGCATATTGTATCCCACCGCCTTCAACCTGTTCATGCCGCGTCCCCATGTCGTCAATTCTCCTCTGTAAAAAAGACCATCCGCATGGATGACCGCTTCGTCTTCTGTTTTCAAAAGGCGCCTTTTAGCCGATCCTGCCGACAAGCGGGAGATGAACAGGATGAAAACGCCGATTCCGAGCATGATTGCCAGAAAAAGACCCATTTCCTCCGGATCCGTTGCGAAGATGACCACGCCGATGAGGGCGAAAATGGCACCGAGAACGATGCCGGCGATCTTGATCCCGGCAAGGTCGGATATTTCCTGCTGCCTTTGTTTTTCCCAGATGTCCGCAGGATATCGCCACCATGCAAGTATGCCGTCGCCCTTCTGTATTTTTCTCATGACGGATGCTCGTTTTCCGAAGAAGGGGGCGAGCAGGAGCGTGGTAATGAAGACAACCAGGCCGATGAAGGCGCTGCCGAAACCCCATTGCATCATGTCGACCGCGAAGGCGAAGGGGAGGACCATCATACCGAGTCCTAGAATGAGGAAAAGCAAGTTGACGGTTTTTGCAGTTTTGCCCGTATAGGTCATTGCATTCATGTTGTTCCCTTTCCAAAAGGAGCCGCCTGTCATCAGGTATCAGCTGATTGATAGACGGCTCCTTCATATCCGGGTTGATATCTGTTTCAGCGTGAATCCTTAGATCCAGCTTCTGCTTCGTTTGGGTGATGATCCGTTTCGATGATTATCCCAAAAGCTTGCTTCATCAGAGTGG
>CAZFWQ010000157.1:8000-8687 GCA_964522755.1 uncultured Oscillospiraceae bacterium
GATGAGGGATGCGAACACGATGGAAACCATGGAAAGAAGCTTGATGAGGATGTTGATGGACGGTCCTGAGGTATCCTTGAAAGGATCGCCCACCGTGTCGCCCACGACGGCCGCTTTGTGCGCGTCCGAACCCTTGCCGCCGTGCTTTCCGCTTTCGATGTACTTCTTGGCGTTGTCCCAGGCGCCGCCGGAGTTGGCCATGAAAATGGCGAGGATGAAGCCGGTGACTGCAGCACCGGCAAGCATGCCGGCCACGCCGTTCACGCCAAGCAGGAACCCGACGCCGAGGGGGAAGAGGATGGCCAGGAGGGCGGGAAGGACCATTTCCTTCTGGGCGGCTTTTGTGCAGATATCGACACAAGTGGCGTAATCGGCTTGTGCCGTTCCTTCCATGAGGCCCTTGATTTCCTTGAACTGGCGGCGGACTTCGTACACGATGCTCATCGCGGCGCGGCCAACCGCTTCCATGGTCAGGGCGGCGAACAGGAACGGCAGCATGCCGCCGATGAACAGCCCGACCAGGACGGTGGGATTGGTAAGCGAGAGATTGAATTGGAAATCTGGTGCGATGCGCAAGATTTCATCCTGGAATGCGGCAATGAGGGCCAGGGCGGTGAGTGCCGCTGAACCGATGGCAAAGCCTTTGCCGGTTGCCGCAGTGGTGTTGCCGAGTGAGTCGAGTGCATC
>CAZFWQ010000158.1:0-8658 GCA_964522755.1 uncultured Oscillospiraceae bacterium
AGGCCCGGGAAGCTCTGTCCTGATTGACGGCAACGTGGAGACATCTGCTCTCGCCCAATTCAAGTCGTACATGTTCAACCTCCGCTTTCATTTCCGCTTTCATTTCCGCTTATATTTCCGCTTATATTTCCGCTTTCATATCAGCTTTCATTTCCAGTTTCATTTCCTGTTTCATTTCCGTTGGAATCTTTCACGATTGCGTGCTCAATTTCAATAGCAGGACGGTATGCGGCTTTATTTCGAGTTTCAGCACGCCGTCCGATTCCAGAGCATGCGTGCCGATTTCGTCGTACATATGGTCGGAATCGATCACCCTCACCTCAACCGACGACCTGCTCTTTCCCGCAGGCAGCCGGAACCCGATTGAGTATTCCTTCTCTGCCGCGTCGAAACTGGAAAGCAGCACGGCCGCCTCCCTGCCTTCGTCATCCATCGCCCCGAGGCAATACAACCCGTCTATTCCCTCTGCGACAGTCGTTTCAACCCTGTTGCCCCTGTCATGCAGCTCCTTGAATGCGCGAAATGCGTAATAGGCTTTCTGCGGCACGCCGTAACAGTTGAAGAAACTCCAGAATGACGAGGGCTGCGCATCGTAATAATTCAGCACATCCACCGGACAGTCCTGCAGAAGGATGAGCACGGCCGCGTCAAAACTTGCACCCTGTTCATTCTTCAGCGCCTCGAAAAACATTTCCGTGCCGGCCTGGTTGTCTGCCCCGAATACGCCCATCCCTTCCGGAAGCGGGTGCGCGTAGTTATACTCGTTGCAGTGTATCTCGGCATCGTGAAAACCGTATTGATCCAGCTTCTGTTTCATTGCCCTGGAATGTTCCGCCATGGTCAGGGGATTTGAAGCATAGGTATGCCATGAGAAGAAATCCAGAGGCAGCCTGTTCTCGCTGACAAATGCCAGAAACTTGTCCAGGAAGATGGGATGGACGTAAGTATAGGCAAATCCTCCGACTTTGACGTCGGGGCAGGACTGCTTTATTCTTGTCGAAGCCGTCCTGTACAATTCAAAGTACTGCTCATGCGTGCCGGACCACATGGCGTTCTTTTCCGGGGACACGTCGGGAAAGCTTTCCGGTTCATTCCATATTTCCCAGTGCATGATGCCGTAGTGAAACCCGTCGGCCCAGCCTTCATTGTAATGCCTGATGATATGCACGCAGATGTCCGCCCACTTGTCAAAACTTTCAGGGGGCTTCAGGTGGTATTTCGTCTGCGTGTGCTCAATGCTGACGCCGAGTCGATACACGATGCGGGCCCCCGTATCGGCTATCGACTTGATGTATGCGTCGGTCTGCCTGAAGTCATAACTTCCCGGGTCATCGGCATCTTTCCCGAAATCCGGAAAAATTGTATAATAATCCACCTCGCGGGGGTGCGGCCAGTTGGAATCATGAATCCTCACCCACGGCACGCCCAGTTCCTTGTAGTACTTGGACACGTCCGTCAATGAGCCGTAGCAGACCGGGCCGTTGTTCACGCCATGAAGCGCCCGGACCTTTCCGTTCACCTTGCGCAAGTCTGCAAACACATCGCATCCCATCATGTCGCTCCTTCGCCGGGTACCGTTTGACGCTTTCGAATCTGCGCGATGCATGACCGCGGCAAATCCTGCTGTATCCTCGGACCTCTATGGATTCCACATCCGGTTCATGGCTTTCAGTGACTCTTCCACCAGCAGGTCTCCCCCATCCGGTCCACAAGTGGTGGAGGCCGGCTTGCTGCTGTACGACCCTCCCGCAATGGCGTCTTCCGAGGGCAGATATCCGCCCAGTCCGTTCGCGAGCTGAATCACGAAAACCTGTTCCGCCTTCGCCCTCGCTTTCATCCTCATGCCGAACTCGCTGAAGAGCTCGAAAGGATTGGTGACCATGGCGATTTTCCCGATACGGAGGACATGCATGCTGAAGCAGTATTCCCGCGTCTTCTGCTGCAATTCCCATCGCAGCACGACGCCTTGGGGATCGAAGGCACTCACCACGTCTTTCATGCCCATTGGATTTTCTTTTGTGAAATGCGCTTTCACGGATGCAATCGTTTCAGCGGCTTCTTCATATTCCGTTCGGCTGACCCTGCGGACGGGAAGCTTCATGTCGACCGTTTCATGCATGAATGCCGGGTTGTATTCGATATTGTCCCGCGCATGCTTATATCCCCTTGCGACCGCTTCCGCAATCCGCTCGCCGATTGCGGCGCATTCGAGGGCCATGTCGAAGTTGCGGAACACCTCTCCGGTCTGGCCGGCCCATTGAGGAAGAATCTTTTTATTGTTCTTGCTCAATCGCAGGAGGTCCAGTGGATTTTGATCTCCCGCCGCTCCGCAGGCGGGGAGGACATGGATGCTGCCCAGCCGCTCCCGGATGGCGCTGCGCGCAGGCGCCCAAAAATCTGCCGAAATGAAGCGGTGAAGCTCGTTCACCTGGGCGGGACAGGGGATGTCCACCATTACGCCCGTGATTCTGCCTTCCAGGTCCCAAGTATACATCATGTCCGCCGTATGATCCGCTCCGCCCTCGAACCTCTTGAAACCGGGCTCTGAACAGTCTCCATACATGATGGTCTCTTTCTTTCCGTCAATCTCAAACACTGGACGCCTGTTGAAGCCGACTGCGGCGTAATCCTGCGCGAAGCTTACACCGCCAGGCTTCCTTGTCTCCCAGGCCCTGCCGATCAGATCGGTCAGTTTTCCAATGAGAAAGGCCTGCGCTTCTTCATGCGCCAGAATGTCTTCCGGGATATCGACGGCTGGCAGGATGTCCTTGCCGAATACATTTTCATTGTATTCACGCAGAAAGTCGTAGTTGAAATCCGTGGAATTGTGCGTGTGCGTGACATGGAAGGACACCTTGGAAAAATCGAGATCTTGATATCCGGCCAGATTTTTCCGAACTGCATCCAGCGCAAGGGACGGCACTTCCACCATATCCGCGGAAACAAGCACTGCCTGCGCTTCCCCGTTGTCCAGCACGAGCGCAGTCGCCGTGATTGGGTCATGGACGTATTGCGATATGCGCTGGTACATCTGCCCAACCATGTACACAGGCCTGTCCGGCGTGATATCGACCTGCCCCCATCCGATTTTCAACCACTTCATGCTTGTCTTCATATTCTCATCTTTCACTCCGACTTAATGGATTCGGTTTTTATTGTTCACCTTTTTTTTGGACTCACACATTGTCGTTCCCATTTCATGATGCCGCAAAACTTCAAATCACTTCGATGTCCAGCAAACAGCACAGGTTTTTCAGCGTTTCGCGGTGGTCTCCGTAGCAGATGATGACGTGCTGGGATGATACCTTTTGTGCAAACTCCTTCACCGTGCAGCTTTCAAGTACTACTTCAAGCCCGGGCAACTGTGGTGCCGGCTTTTCCCAGCCGAGTTCTTCCCAGTCCGGCGGGGTCCTGGCCTCTCCCGTATAGATGTGCATGACGTACTTTCCCTTTTTGAATATCAACCTGGAACACGTGACTTTGCCGGTTCTGACCTTGGATACGTTCAACAGGGTCGCACTGAGCAGGCCGAAAGCCGTGGGAAGAACTTTCGTTTCGCCATCCGTCACCGCTTCGGGTATGAAATCAGGCACGCCCATCAGCACGCTGTTCTTGAAAAATTCATAATATTCGAGATAGGCGGCCGTCTGGCCCGTCGCATAACTCACCATCAATTGCGTGACACTTCCCATGACGTCGTTTTCAGGAACGGTCTGAATGTCGTAAAAGTGGTCCAGGAGCATGAAAATCATGGCTGGCGGGAATCCCAGCAGTTTTTTCATCCCGTCGACATCATTGAGCGTGATGGCCTCATACCCACGTTCTTCAATCTTCATTCCGATGGCGAGGGCATATCTGACGCCGGTGGTGATTACGGATTCATCGCATTCCTTCTGGAACACCCAGTGTTTCCTTACAAAAGCGATGCCCTCCGCTACTTTCGCAGCATCCAGCTTCTCAAGGTTCTGAACCATCTCCAGCATCTCGAAAGGCTCTACCTCCACCCCGATCTGGCCGCGGAGAGACATGCCCTCGTATTGGGTGCCATACAGCAGCATGTCCCGATAACCCATGGTGCCTACCCGTGATTTCCGCAACCTGGCCGCCGCATGGCAGGCAGCGGCGTATGATGCAATCTCGTCAACCGGTTCCGGCTCTCCCATGACGCTGTACACGAACTTGAAGCGATAGCCAAGTTCTTCGAGAGTGGGCCTGATTGCCGTAGTCCCGGCCTGGTCGGCCGTTGTCACGATGTGGGTTCCATCATACCATCCGCATAGCCCCCAGAGGACCATTGGCGTGTGACGGAACGCATCTGTCACACGGATGACTGCGTGAGTCGGAATCCATCCGGCAACGCAAAGGATCAGGCAGTCCATGCCCTGGCCCGACAGATGTTGAATCGCCGCGTCGGCGGTTCCGTACGCCTTGTCGTCGATGACGATTCCAGCGTCGAAAATATCTGCATCCAACGCGCTTAAACACGTCAAGGCATGATCATGCTTGATTGCCAGTCTCTCATACGGCGTATTGACCTCCCCGAAACAAACGAATCCGATTTGATTCTTCTTCATCATAAGCACGTCCTTCCCCCTGTTGGAAATGGTGGCACCAAGTTCATTCGTTGTCGCAAAGGATGGCTGCCCTGTTCAAGTATCCGCCATTCGCCGCCCTCAACCTCAACCGATATCGGGAGCGCCCGGAACGCCGAATTTCTCCATTGTCCTCAACAACCGGTCTTCATCTTTCAAAGAACCGTTTCCCTGCCAGTATACTCCCTTAAGCGAACCCAGTGTCTCCGCCAGCAATTCCAGATTCTCTTCCGGCCCCATGTACCACAATTTTTTACCTGCATCCCGAATTTTCCTGTACAGCCACATCCATGCATCATCCGCCAATTCGCCGTCACCCGCTACCCACTGCACAATCTGCAGATCCTGGATATCCAGGATTTTATCCAGATGTACCAGCTCTTCCCGTCCATCAAGATGATAAAAGTTATATTTTGGCATTTCTTTCACGCAGGCCTTCAATTCGGGCAAAACGAACCGGTCAAAATGATCCGGGCCGATCATTGCGCAAAAGTCGCTTTGCAAACCCATCCAGGGTTCGTTGGCCAGAATGTTTCCCCAACAGGAATAACCGGGATTATTGAACATCAGCGCAGACAGATCCCGGATATAAAACTTGAACAACGCGTGGTTTTCCCAAACAAGCCTTTCGATCTCTTCAGGGCTGTCAATCATGCCCAGGCAGAAATCGACGCCATTATAGAACCGCGCGGGAATATCAATGCCGTTATTGAGATGTGTCATGCCCAAAACAACGCTGCCGCCAAAATACGCGTTCGCCTTCTGATAGAATTCGGCAATGCGGCGATATATGACATTGTCCGGATGATGCCGCAATGCGAACTGGCTGAACGGCATCTGCAATTCAGCCTCAAACCAGACGCTCTCTGGCCGGACGATATGCTTCGCCCCGGCAAAGGCAGCGTTCACCCCTGCGCCGAAGTCGGGCAGCCAGAATGGATAACCATCCCCGGCATATTTCATGCGGCTCAGTTGGTAGTCCAGATTCCTTATGATGACGTCCATCGGAACATCAATCTCATATTTACTGAAAACTTCGTGGAAAACGCCTTCAGGCATTCGCCATTCCGGCTCTATCCCATGGATCGTCACATTGAAAAGAGGCCGTTCGAGTTCATCCGTCCACCAGGATTCGTAATTGTTTTTCAAGCGATCCCAGCGACTTTTCTCAAAAATTTCCATGTTGCTGACCCTTTCCACCGCCCGGTCATGCCGAAATCCTGCTTGTGATGAAAACATTCAGTGACTGCTGTGCCTGATGCCACGGCCGTTCTACTTCATCCACGCTATGGTTGCGCAGCTCCAGGGGGCAATCGGTGGGATATGGACCATGCCGTCCGAAACAGGCAGCCGCATGTCGCCTTCACACGGGCGAAGCAGCAGGGGAAACCCTCCGGCGGGATTTCTGACGCAGACTTCAAGAGAATCGGTCCAGTCGATGCATGCGTTGAAAAGGGTGACCGACCTGAGTGTGCCGTCTTTTTCCACACGCGGCACCACCACGGCCTGGCAGATTGTGGTGATGTATGCGGGCAATCTGCCGTGGCTTACATAGTCTGCCATTTTCAGCAGTTCTGTCCGCCTGCCGACATTGACCTGGTTTTCCCACATGTAGTATCCGATGACGGCAACCCTGCCACCCAAAGCATTTTCCGCAACGGCGGCGGACAGTCCCATATCCCTGCCGTCATGGGCATGGTAGCGGGCGACTTCGGTGACATGGTCCTGTGTCGGAACCAACCGATAGGCTTTGCCCGCAGACAACCCGAACGGAATGGTGGAAAACCCGCTGCCAGGCCGGATATCAGCTCCTGTTGTGAATTCCGTGTCCAGATAGTGCTCTCCGTAGCAGGGAGTGGGCAGCAGTTCCGAAACCATGCCAGCCAGCGCGGTCAACCCTCTCTGATTCAGTTTGTGAATGCTTTCCCCACAGGTTAGTACTCCCCTGGAGAATATTTTCGTGAGTTCAGCATCCGACAGTCCGTCCACTATGGCGGGATTCAAGATATATGGGGCATCCATGCCGTTCTCCCAATGAATCGACAAACCGACGACTGTCATTTGCGGCAAACCCCGGGTACTCGGGGAATCCCAGAATCGTTCTTCTTTCTTCTCTCCCTTGCGCTGTTTTTGGATTTCCAGCCCCCTCGGAATCTTCAGGCCTCCGACGGCTGTGCCTTCATTGATCCGCACCAGGCGCTGCCAATAAGGCTTCCACGCGGCCAGTCTGGACAGAAGCGTCTCATGAACCGCCGGATGGTCGTTGTCAATCATCAGGGACGCATAGGAGAGGCCATCGCATCCGTATGCCAGATAGAGCGTGGATTCCACGCATGTTCCATGAGCAGTTTTCCCCAATGCCAGGTGAGGAAGGTTCTCCACCTCCGGACGCGTATGGGAGATGTATTCCGGCAGGCAGCAGTTCTGATAGTCGATTGACAATACCTTGTCCAGCATGCCCCTGGGTGAAGCGTCATAATAGAATCCCCCCCCGGGCCTGGCCATCGGAGGTTTTCCTGTCATCTCAAGCATTACGTCAAAGATTGCATGCCATGTCCTGCCATTATAAAGCGTCGAATCCGACCCTGCGTGCTGCAGCGCGCCGATGGCATTGGGCGAAGAGGCGAGACAGCCCGCCATGATGGCCCGGGTGACATTGGCCAGGCGCTCCCCGTTGTATGCGATGTAACGCTCCCGCCATGATGGGTCCCCGTCTTCGTTGATTTTGCCCCAGAGTTCTTCACGCGTGAACAGGACATCATGTTTTCGATTGAAAATATCCGTGCATCGGTCGCAAAAACACCCGAAATCCACCGTCCCATGATTGCTCATGCGCAAATCGTCGTCAATCCAGATGATATCGGGCTGAAAAAGGCTGTACAGCCTTGTGGATTCCCGGATGTATTCCAGGAACCGCGGGTCCGTCGGGCAGTTGATGTATATGCAGACGGTGCCGTCGGGACCCGTCATGTTGCTCCATTTCAAACCGCTGAAGTCCATATAGCGCAGATAATCGCCATGTCCGATGGAATTGGAAATCTGCAGGCTGGCAACAATGCCCCTGCTCCGGACCTTCTTCGCGGCTTCAATCATTTTCATTGATGATTTTTCAATCTTCCCCAATTCCGGGAAACCGTACTCGCTTGCGAACCATGTCTCGTCGACGGATTCCGGATGGCGATCGATGACTTCCAGCAAATCTTCCATCAGCTGGTCGTTCAGATGATGATCCATCAGTCGTAAACTGATAAAAGGGTTCATTTGGCACCCCCGTGCGGAGATTTTGACAGCACGTAAAAAGAAGCTTATTTACTGATTTCCATCCCACTCTGCGGCCTTATGTCTTTTGTTGTTTCCCGGACAATCAATGCCGGCTGCAAGGAAACATTCTGCACGATATCGTCTGTTGTTGGAAACAATTTGCTGAAAAGAAGTCGGATTGCGATCTGACCCATGGAACCGACCGGATTGGTGACCGATGTCAGTTTTTTTGACAGGAACTCACTGGTTACAATATTGTCAAAGCCTACGACGGACATATCGTCCGGAACCTTCAGGCCTGCCTCTTCTATTGCTTTCAACGCGCCAAACGCAAACTGGTCATAAGCGGCAATGACCGCTGTTGGCCGCTCCGGTTCGTCAAGCAGCAGTTTCATTTGCTCGTATCCGCCGTACTCAAACCGGGTATTTCCCATTTTTACCAGCCGCTGATCCAGAAGCAGTCCTTTCTCCTTCATCACCTGTTCAAAGCACTTCAGACGAGATGTAGAGTGAACCTCGCCCACAAAGCCAATCCGGGTATGTCCGAGCGCCATCAGGTGGTCGATGACCAGCTCGATGCCGTTCAACTGGTTCAGACAGATGAAGTCGAACCGCAGACTTTCCCTTTTTCCGCCATCCGCCAGAAAAACAACGGGAACCCCTGTTCTCTCGGCTGCCTGCAGTATGGATGCCCCAAGCTCGTCCCCTGCCGCGAGGGTTGAGCATATGATGCCGCTGACTTCGTTGTTTTCCATGGTTTCAAAGTTTTGCACTACCTTCTTCGAATCAAAGTCCGATAGTGCTA
>CAZFWQ010000159.1:0-738 GCA_964522755.1 uncultured Oscillospiraceae bacterium
GTTCGGCATTCATACCGGCGCCGTCGGCCATGGCGGCACGGCGGCGGATATCCGGCTTGAAGGAGAACCGAGGGGGTTTCGGGACACACTGGCATTTGAGAGCCTCCCGGCCGTCTTCAGGAAAGCCGGACTGCGGACTGTTTCCGTCAGCCCGTTCGCGGAACGGCATGCCGCGTGGACGTTCTATGCCGGTTTCAACGAAATGTACAATACGGGCAAGGGAGGGGGGGAATCTGCAGAAGAAATCACCCCGGTCGCCTTGGATTGGATTGACCGCAATGCGGCTTCCGACAATTGGTTCCTTCACGTGAATTACTGGGACCCGCATACGCCATATCGCGCACCTGGGGAGTTTGGGAATCCATTTGCGGAAGAACCATTGCCTTCCTGGCTGACACCGGATGTGCTGGCTTCGCACAATCAAAAAGTCGGCCCTCACGGGTCGCTGGAAATCAACATGTACGACAATGCGGAAAATCCGAAATACCCGCGTCATCCCGGCGAAGCAACGGACATGGCGGGCCTTCGCAGGATGATTGACGGCTATGACTGCGGCATCCGTTACATGGACGGCCACATCGGGCAGCTCCTGGAAGCGCTGGAAGCAAAAGGCGCGTTGGAAGATTTGGCCATCATCGTTTCAGCTGAAGCAATCCTCCCTCTTCGGCAATCGCATTGATATTCACTTGCTCAACCTGCCGTTTCGGGAATAATTTCTTAAACAGATCAAGCGCCTCC
>CAZFWQ010000159.1:748-8556 GCA_964522755.1 uncultured Oscillospiraceae bacterium
ACTCGGAATGTACGCCGAACACGGCACGGCTGACCAGATCACGTGCCGGATTCCCATGATCATCCGTTGGCCGGGGGGATTGAAAGGATATGTGGACAAGGGATTTCACTACAATCTCGACCTTGCCCCGACGTTGGCGGACCTGTTCGGCATTCATCGGATGGCCAGCTGGGATGGGCAGAGCTATGCGGAGGTGATTCGCGAAGGGACCGACTGCGGAAGGGAACACCTTGTGCTGAGCCAGTGCGCCCATGTCTGCCAGAGAAGCGTCCGTTTCGGGGATTGGCTCTATATGCGGACGTACCACGACGGATTAAATGTGTTCCCGGATGAAATGCTTTTCAATATTGCGCAAGACCCGCATGAACAGCACGACCTGGCGGGTGAACGCCGTGACGTTTGCCTCGAGGCGGTCTATCGGCTGAATGACTGGCATGACGCCATGATGAAGACAATGCCCGGGGATGTGGACCCACTTTGGACCGTGATCAGGGAGGGCGGGCCTTTTCATGCGAAGGGTCAGCTGAAGGCATATTGCGATTATCTTGAGAAAACAGGGCGCGGGGATGCAGTCCCGGAACTGAAGAGGCGCCACCCGCGGGAGTTCAGATAGGCAGAGCCCCGACATCGGGTTACGCCATGAGGGACTGATTGCGGCTTATCTGCGCTTCATGAAAGCGATTGCGGAGATACAGGATTTATTGTTTCCCGTTGAAACTCATGCGCTGAAGGAGTATGTTTAAGTTAGAAAGGGTCATTCAATGAACCAGCAAATAACGAAAGGGAAGCATGATGCGACTGCATTATGCAAGGAGTGAGACATGAAAAGCTACAAGAACAAGTGCCTCGTAGTCGGTGCGGATTTCGCGGGATTCCCGCTCAAGGAAGTCGTCGTGGATTATCTCCGTGGCAAGGGCTGGGACATCACCGACCTCGGCGTCCTATCGATGGACGAAACGGAGCCGCCGATGTTCCATCGGATCGGTCTCAAGGTCGGCGCTCAGATCTCGGAGAGGGAGTTCGATCGCGCCCTGCTGTTCTGCGGCACCGGGATGGGTATCCACATCGCAGCCAGCAAATGCCCCGGGGTCCATGCTGGTGTTGTGGAAAGCGTTCCCGCGGCTAGACGAGCCATCACCGGCAATGGTGTGAACGTCCTCGCCATGGGTGCGTTCTACGTCGCGCCACAGATGGGCAAGGAAATCGCCGACGCGTTTCTCTACAACGACCTGGGCAGCGGGTATGAATACTGGCCCAATTTCTACGAGTTCCACAAGCTTGCCATCGACGAACTCGACTCATTTGATTATCGGGAATTCAAGCGCAACGGTTTTGAAGTCAAGCGTATCGGCGATGTTGATATCGCACTCGTAGACAAGCCCGAGAGCATGACCTGCTGAAATCGGTCTTCACGGTGCATCCTGCCCCGTTGAGTAAAACCACTTATAGACATGAAAGGCATCCATGACCCTGGTGATGTATTCCCTCGTTTCCTGATAGGTGATGGAGGTCGGGAAATCTTCACCTGCGGTCATGTGAGCGCTTTTTTTCCAGCGTCGTACATTTCCTCCGCCCCCATTGTAAGCCGCCAGCGCCATGTCCGCATTGCCGGAAAATTGATCGAGCATGGAGCGAAGATAAAAGGATCCGAACCGGATGTTGACCTCCGGGTCATCCAGTTTCACCTCTTCAGTTGGCACCCGCAACCGGGCGGCGATGTCACCTGCGGTCGCAGGCATAATCTGCATCAGGCCAATCGCGCCGGCCTTTGAAACCACCTGTGGCTGAAACTGGCTCTCTTGACGCATCAGGGCCCAAATTAGGAAAGGGTCCAAATCGAATTCCTTTGCGGCGCTCATGACATATGTCTCAAACGCCTTTGGGTAGGCAAGCGCATATCCTGCCCTGTCGTTTATTTCCGACAGTGCCCTTGCGCCCCAGATGCTGCTGCGGTTGATATCCCCCCGCTTTAGGTTCCATGCACCCAATGCCAGTTTTTCTGCCGGGGAGGTCTGTCGGATGCCAATCGCATATTCCACTGCAGCGACGTCAACCAGGCCCTTTTGCTCATATAGTTCCGTTTTTGCCAGATACTCAGGCGACTCGGCTGCCGTTTCACTGAATGGCTTCCAAACGGGCTCCTTGCCAATCCGTACCATCCAGGCAGGGTGCGCCGATAATTCCTTGAGGAGTCCATCCAAATATTCCGGATGCCCAAGCCGCTTGCTGAGAATGTAGGCCCGATAGGCTGCATCGTCACGAAAGGCGGCTGCCTGTGCACTGTTATCGGTCTGAAGACGAAGATACGCGTCCAGCGCCGCTTCCGTCTCTCCCAACCGCTCCGCGGCCTGGGTTCCCCGCCATACGATGCCAGCCTGTCCGCTGCGGATGAAGGCTTCGGCAGCCTCCTTCAACCGGCCTTCTTTTTCAAGCATCGCGCCCAACCGCTCTCCGCCGACCGGACCCAGTTGGCGATACAATGCCATTGCTTGCCTGTTCTGTCCCGTTTCTTCCAGACAGCGTGCATACCAGAATGTGATATCCTGATCTGAAACAGGGATTTTGGATTCATTCCATGAGATGCCTGACTCCGTCAGGCTGATACCTGACTTCGTCAGGCTGATACCTGACTTCGTCAGGCTGATACCGGCCCTCGTCGAGGTGGCGGCTGTGCCTTCCAATGCCACATCCGGGTCTGGCAATGCCGATGGCTGCCCAACCGGAATCGCAGCATGCAGCGCGGCCAGCAAGGGCAATGCTGCTTCATGCCGCCCAGCGCGCGCCAAGCATACGGCATGCATCCGTGAAAGCTGCGTCAACTCGTCAGCCGCTGGTCCCTGCTCCATGGCAGATTCCAAAAATGGAATCGCTGCCGTCCACATCCCTTTTTCCAACAGGATTTGTCCGATGAGGACGGGTGACAGCCCGATTCCCAGAATTCGCTCCAGTACGGTATCGTCCGGCAGCAAAGGTGCATACGCTTCCAGGGAAGCCTCGAGGTCTCCCTTCTCCAGATAGGCGTCCGCTAGTTTCAACCGGATTTCCCGAGTTTCGTACAACTGCATCGCCCGAGCATAATAAGCAGATGGATCCTGCTGCTCCGCCTCCCGCATCATGGCCGCATATAGATTCGCATAGTAACCAATGGCGTCCTCACGCAGTGTCAGCTCATCGATTTGCAAACGAATTCTGTCACTTTCAGAGGGATCCATTCGCTGGAGCAAGGCGAGAATCTCGAATTCATCTTCCAGCTTCTGCGGAACGGTTCCGTTTTCTGCAATCCATCCATCTCCCGTCCCGCTGTTTCCCGAAATCCATCCATCTTCCGTCCCACTGTTCCGGGTGCTGGCATCAACGGATGATGGAGGGGGAGATTTCACTGAATCCAACCCATTCAGACTGCAGCCGGTAAGGAATAATAGGATGGAGAGTGGCACGCATAACGGAAATGGATGTGTTCTGGCCATGTCAATCGCTCTTTCCGCTTCATCGACATGAAGCCGGGATGCCGGACTTCTTCCGATCACCGAAAACACATGTTCCCGGTTTCGAGGGCACTTCTCAAGGATATCATATCACGTGGACCTCATAGGTAAAGGGATCTGCAGAATGAAACAACTTGATCATCAAACCGGTGCATCCCTGGCCATTCTGCTTGGTCCGCCTGCTAGCCAGGTTGCTCTAAACCAGCTTGGCACGAATTGTTGCGGATTCTTTGGTGTGAACGCTTGTAGAAGGGATATCTGGTGTTTTCTTTTGTTTCGATGTTTTTCACTAGAAAACAGTTAGTGTAGACTGATAGACTAGCTTTAGAGATAATGTCCTGACTGGGTATCTGTGATATTTTGAGAAATGAGTATTGATATTGGCTTAGGAATGAAGCCACAATTATGTGGTGTTGGAAATGGGTATCATTTCATGATTTTCGGGATCGGTTTTGCCAGGTGTATGTTTTCGGCATCTGCACTTAGGCTGACAGTGGCATGCTTCAATCAAAGGGCAATTACCGAATATGAAAAAACGGGCTTTAGAGAAAGGTTTTCATTTATTAGAGAGACCACAAAAGATAGAATTGATTTTTTAGTAATGCATCTTGAAGTGTGTTAGTAATTGTTATAAATAATGAAGTATTGTTAATTTACATAATAAGCAGGAGGTAAGTGTCTTGAAAAAGCTATCGCATGATGATTTTATGAAATTGAGAAAGCTGGTTCACCGCAGCGCAAGGCCGCTTGACTTTACCAAGTGGAAATATCTTTTTGAAAACGGGAGCTGTGAGGATTTCCTTTCGGTTCTGTCCAGTTACCAGAATGAGGATGGCGGTTTTGGATACAACATCGAATGCAATAACTGGAATCCTAATTCTTCCCCCTATACGGTATGCATTGCGTTGGATTACCTGGACACTGCGGTCGATTATGTTAGCAATATAAAAAATAAGGTGGTAATGGGTATCATCAAATACCTTGCTTCCGGCACATATTTGTCGGAAAACGGCTGGGTGGGGATGCAAGGAATCCCCACCAACAATGATTTCGCCCATTTGCCATGGTTTCATTACGACCCGAAGAAAGCCATGGAAGCCGACATAGGGGTGACCAAACGCCTTTCAGACTTTATACTCAAATATGCAGACAAAAGCTGCGATATCTACCAAAAGGCGGCGGTTCTGAAGGACAAGTATAAGCTGTGCGGACAAACCATCCTTAATGGCTTCCCGGATTATGATCCGACATCATTTGACCCGGCGTCATTTAACCCGGCAACATGGGCCTTGTGGCAACCATTGCCGGTGCACTTTGTCTGCTCGCCTAAAAGCGAGCATTATCCGTCACTTAAAAACGTTGTGGATATGAATCTGGATACGATTGTTGACACACTGCGCAATACGAATGAAATTCATATGATGCCTGAGGAGGAAGCAAACGCATTTGAAAAGAACAACCCACATCCAGATGGTAAACGGTGGTGCAGCGCTGAACAAGCAATCGGAAATCATTATGGGGGTGCACAATGGATCACATCCAATCTGGATATATTGAGAAAGTTTGACAGACTAGATTTTCAACTGCCTATTCACAGATAATAAGCAAAAACTAGCGGCCTAATTAGGGCTTGCTGAAAACCACCACTCACCTTTCTGACGACATAATCGCCCAAAACAGACCGTGTAGAATCCCAAAACCATTGAACCTTGGCAACAGTCCAAAGATGGCGCCCCCGCCGCGCACTTGCTCCCAATCACGCAGATGTAGGTCATGGTATGCTATGCCTTCCGACCCGTTAATCCGTCGTGATATTCATAAAGGAATTGAAGAGCCGTCACCCACCGGAGTTCAAATAGCTAGCTTGCAGGCTTTTGCACCACCTTATCCTGCTTTTCAATTCAGCGCACTCATGAACATGAGCGTGCTTCGCTTTGAAATCAGGAAGTCTGGTTTCATCGGAAAACATCCTTTTGGATAGACCAGCAGTTTTGAAAATGGTACTATATAGATGAATATGGTTGAATTCAATCAGATTTCTCTGCAAATAAAGACAACACTGTATTGTCCAAGCATTTCAATTTCGTATTGATCAAGCATATCGTTTCCATACCCACACGGCATTTCGTTGCCAATAAGCAGAGGTTGCGTATGAATAAGTATCAAAGCTTTTGGAACAGAAGGAAGATGGAAGGCTACATCACGAACAAGCAGAAATTTCAGCTTTCTTTTCCCCAGATGCCCCTGGCCATCAGCAACGGTCTCATACACAGTTCATACATCAAATTTTACTCTGATATTATCGGGCTGGATATTCAATACGTCGGCATCATCTGGCTGCTGTTCAGCATATGGAACGCTGTCAATGATCCGATGATGGGTGTCTTGATTGATAGGTTCAAGTATCATCCCAAACGGGGTAAATACACCTACATTCTGAAAGTCACAGCGCCGATCACGGTTTTATCTTCTGCCGCCATGCTATATGCGCAGCCAGACTGGCCTGCATGGCTCATTTTCGCTTTCCTGACCGTCCTGTTGTTTGTTTATGACACAACGCAGACTGGTTATGCAATCTCTTATTCAAACTACATCCTGATAGCGGCACCGACGAATCATGAAAGGCTGGATGTATCGGTCGTACAAATGTATGCCGGTCAACTTGGGGCATTCCTGTCCATGATCATTCCAACCCTGTTATTGGTCGGTGATGTGGACAGGACGCTTGTAGTCATCCTGTTCACGGCTGTCATCATCATCAATTCATTGCTCTACTATTTTGCCCTGAAGCCGTTGCATGAATCATCCGAGATGTTCAAAGACAGGGGGACTGATGAAGGGAAGCTCGTGGCGCAGCTGAGACGCGATGCAAAATCACTTGTGAAATCAAGGTCTTTCATCACTTATCTCATCTATCAGGTTATTGGCAGAGGTGCCACGGCAATCCTGTTCACACAACTCCTGTATATGGCGGATCATGTTCTTGGACTCAAAGGGATTGAAACAACCTTGCTTGACGTTGTCCCCGGACTTGTGATGTTCGTGTTTCTGCCATTGTTCCCGAAGTTGAGCCGGATTTTCGGAATGAGAAACCTGATTGTCCTCGCGTCCATCCCATTGGGCCTGTCATATATGTCCTTGTACTTCGTCAATGGCTTTTGGATGGCCATGTTCGTATATATTGGAATCATCGTGTTTACCAATATCGGCAGCGTGATCGGCGGTCCGTTGTTCGGTGCGATCATTGATGAAGACGAAAGAAGGACAGGAAACAGGAAAGCCGGACTTTTTACAGGGATGAACGCCCTGCTGACCATCCCCATTGGGGGGCTCCATACAATGATTTTCACATCCGTTCTTGCTTTCAGTGGATTTGTCAGTGGAGCGGAAGCTCAGACCGAATCTGCCATTATGGGAATAAAGCTTTCCTCGTCCTTCCTGCCGGGTATCCTGATCATACTCGGGATGATACCATTATTCTTCCTCCCAATTAATCAGAAAGTGGAGAAGGAACTTTCTGATTTTTCAGTCAAGATGCATCGGGAGCGGATCGAAACAGCAAGCGATGAACCAGTGGGGAAAATGTAAATGGGAAATAAAAAACCTTTTCAAAAAAATCAGAATCCCATGCGCAACACATCATGGGATGCAGATGGAACATTTCTGACATCACGCGTTGACCTCGGCAGGGCATGGATTGTGGATTTAAAGAGTGCCACCTCGGCGGAAAAGCTCTTCATGCGAACCTTGCAGGGGTTGGCGAATCGAAAGAAAGCCTGTCTGTACCTGATCAATTCCGACAGTGAAATGTTTGGGCCGGCAGACAGGTTCTGGATAGAAGAATATGAGAGACAAGGCTGGGTGGAAATAGCCGGTTATTTGTCCATGGATGAGGCACTGGATCAATTCGGTTCGGAAATCAGCGGGTTTGTTGCCGCTACTGAAAAGGAACCTTGGTCCATCCACGCTGCAGCCGTCATCGGGATGATCAAAAACGGCGTTGTAGCGCCTGATGAAGTTGCCCAACGTCTGAAACGCAGAGGTTGGAATGAGCTGGACAACATGTGCGGTCGATGGGGTGATGCTGTTTCCGCATTCAATCAGATGGTTGATGAACAAAGACATGACCTGGGTTATCCTGGTTTGGCTTTGCTGCGGCCGGAAGAGAATCTTTGGGATTTTCTCATCCAGCAGCAAATCATGCCTGTCTTTTCTAGACCCAAACATGACACATGGGAAGTTGTAGCCAAGATTATGGATTCATATCCGGGCGAACGCATATTATATGGATATGTGTCCGATGATACCGTGGAAGAGGAAATT
>CAZFWQ010000160.1:0-845 GCA_964522755.1 uncultured Oscillospiraceae bacterium
CAAAAGCATTATATACACCTGCAAGGCACCCGTCCACATAAATGGCGGTCTCCGCCTCCGGCGAAGATAATTCCATCGCGCAGGAGTCGCTTCCCTCCTGAAGTGTCCAATGTACCGAATAGGATGCGATAAGCGGCATCCTGGTGGAATTCCAGGAATTGGGCGACAGAATGGGTGACATGGGGTCCATCGTTGCCTCCAGCCTGTCGGGCAGCCAGACATCATGAATTTGGAACCTCCACATCAATTCCGATGAATCCGTCCGATTCACCTGGAAAATGCCGCTGATTCCTTTTGGAGACGCAATCCGCATGGATGGCAAGCGGGCATCGTCGAAATTGGAATGCCCCCACGAATCCGTCCGGAATTGCCAGGAGTCGGATTCCGATGAATCGGCATTTCCCGGAGGCAACCCATGATAGAGCTGCCATTGCCCCCCCGAAACACGGGCTCCCTGAAAGTCTGCATTGCGCCAGCCTTGAACGATATCGGCCACGCCCTTCAGGAGGATGTCTCGCCCGGCTTCCGCGCAAACACGATAGGTTGCCGTTCCGCGCATCAGGCCGCAGGCTTCCATGTGGGTTCCGCCCATTCCTTTCCGCGGTGACATCCATTCTGTTTCGGGGTCCGTTTTCCTCCAAAATCCGGTGGGCATTTTCATGACTGAGGGCATCGCGGAAACCGGGCAGGTCATGGCTCCTCTGCCAACATCAAGATACTGGGCCGATTCCCGGTCAAGGATGATGACATTCAGTGTGCGTCCATCCATTTCCACCTGGTGGCTGCCAAATCCGGAAACCAGGGTCCTGAATCCGTCGGCTGCCTGAAACAAGGCTTCCGGGACT
>CAZFWQ010000160.1:855-6153 GCA_964522755.1 uncultured Oscillospiraceae bacterium
TACATATCTATCTTCAGGTTCATTACCGGCATTCGGCACATTTCCTTCATCCGCCGAATTTCCAAAATATTCCACATCCCCATCACCCGCCATATTCACTGAATCCGGCGCGCCTTCCGCATAAAGAATGACTTCGCCGTCAGAAAGCTTGAGAATTTCTGCGGAGGCGTAAACAAGGAGCCCGGAACAGCCGGTTTTCGACAAATCCAGTGCGAGCGGGAAGAAAGGAGCGCGATATCCGCCGATTCGCACCGCGAACATGCCGAGTGGAGAAGATATCGTCGCGGTTTCCGCCTTGTCGGAGAAATTCGGAACGCAGAGCAGGGCACCTGCCTTCCCCGTGTCGAGAAGATTCCCGTTACCCATATTTTTTTCGTGGGGTTCCGCCCATTTGACCGCCAAATCATGGGCGTCACAGACGGCAGCAGTCGCCAGCGGTTCTCCGAGGGCTTCGAGCAATGCGGCCAGAAGCCTCCCCTCCAGCGCTTCGGTCCGAAACCTTCCCATGCCGTCGATCATCGAACCAAAATCATAATCCGTCGCAAGGAACGAAAGGGGACTGGCACCTTTTCCCCAATTGTTGACGGACGCGGTGAAACCGAAATTGGTTCCTCCGACCTGGTTGTAAGCACCCAGGAAACGGGCGCCGCAGGCCATTTCCCTGCGCAGCAGGAAATGTTCCCGGCCGGTTTCGGTGATCATCAGCGGAATATCTTTTTCCTGCAGGGCTTTGTGGACAGCCAGAAAGATCGGGTCAAAGCCCGGGTCAAAAGCAGATGGGTAAAAATTGAACGTGGGAACGACGTCGTCGGCCCAACCTGTCGCGCCCTGGATGCTTCCCTGCCCCGTACATCCGAACACTGGCACTTCCATGCCGTATTCCCTTGCCATCGCGGACAGTTTGGTCATGTAGGGCCCGGGATCCGGGCAGTCGAAGAAGTCCAGCTCATTTTCCACCTGCAGCAGAATGACGGAACCCATCCTGTGAATCTGATGACGGGCCAGAATCGGAATGATTCGGGAATACCAGCCGCGTACGGCGGACATCCACTCAGGGTTGCCAGATCGGATGTCCGCCCCGTCCGCCAGGAGCCATCCGGGGATGGACCCTCCGTCCCATTCGGAGCATATGTAGGGACCCGGACGCGCAACCACGTATATCCCCTCTTCCGCCATCATCGACAGGAATGCGTCAACGTCGCGGTCCGCATCGAATATCCATTCCCCGGGTGACAATTCGTGATGGTTCCATGGGAAATAGACATCGGCACAATTATACCCGGCCAGCCTGAGCTTTCGGATCCGATCCCGCCATAATTCCGGCGGGATGCGGAAATAAAACAGGGACGCGCACAGCAGGATTTCCCTTTTGCCCATTATGGATATGCCGTCCCGGTCGAGGACAACGGGTGGTATCGCATTCATGGCATCGTCCTCCGGATTATAGGTTGCTATGGATTTCATATTCATTCATGAAATGTGCTGTTCACAAAGGGGAATGCCCGTGTCTCTCATGCGAAGCGCACACAACGATGCAAATCCGGCGAGGCCGTATCCGCATGCCTGTCATCTCGTCGAAAGAGGGGGGCAAGGCACGAGCCCAGCCCCCCTCTGCTGCAAACATGTTTTTTATGCGGTCACTTGCCGGTCGCCGCTTTCCATGCATCCGCCTGTTTTTGGGCTTCTGCAATGACCTTGTCGATGCCGGCCGTCTTGAGCTGCGCGCGGAAATCCGCGACGGCTGCCTTGGGGTCGCCGGCCATGCCAAGGGAAATGGCATTGAGCATGGATGTGGCGACATTGTTCATGGCTGCGATTTCCGTGCTGACAGGCGTCTGGTCGAACACGAAATTGCCCCAGAGGTACGGCTTCGCGAAACCGTCAAGATACTTCATGTAAGCATCTTCACCAGTCCAGCGGCTGGCATTGACGGGTTCGAACTTGTCGACGCGGCCGCCCCAGAAATCAGACCAGTAACCGAACTTGGTGGCGTCGAAATCTGTCGGTGTGTATTTCTCGCCTTTGTCATTGAGGAAATAGTTGACATCCTTGATGCCGTAGTTCAAAAGCATGTAGAATTCCTTGTCCTGGCGGATGAGTTCATACAGCATGGTGGCGCGTTCTGGATTCTTGCTGCGCGCGCTGATCGAGGTGGCTCCGTGCGTGATGGGCATATTGACAAGGTTCTGAGTGGGTTCGTAGAATCCGAACATCTTCAGATCCGAGCCGGGCTGTGACTTTTCCATATCGAGGACAAGGCCCCTGTATGTATTCACATGATGCTTGTCGGCTCCTGTCTTGCCGTCTTTCAGGAACTGGCGGGTATCGTCCTTGTTGTTCAGGACGTCCGCTTTCCAGTATCCCGCATCCGCCCACTGTTTCATCATGACCGCGAAATCTTCGAACGTCTGTTCATAGAAAGGGCTGTACACAGTGTAGGGAGCAGTGTTGTAATCCTTGAACCACAGCAGGTTTCCTGGTACGGCGTCAACCGGGGCCGACTTCGTGTGGGAGGTGAACCAGCCGATCCATTCAGGCAGATTGGCGCTGTTCCAGGGAATCACGTCGGGCATGTTCTTCTTGATGTAGCCAAAATACTGTCCGAGCTGTTCCCAGGAAGTGACTTTTTCAATTCCGGCCTTTTTGGCCCAGTCTCCGCGATAGAAAAAGCCATGGTTGACATACTGCGTATAGGTGTTTTCAGGGAACGCCACGATCTTGCCCTGATACTTGCATTGCTCCCAGTCTTTCTGGGGTATCTCCGCATAGGTCAGCGGCGCATATTTCGGAAGCAGGTCGTCAAGGGGCATCCAGGCTCCCTTTTGGGCATTGGGCCACAGATCGAGCCAGTCGGATGCCGTCGTGACAAGGTCCATGCCCTCGCCGGTGGCAACCAGCAGGTTGTACTGGGTCTGCCAGTCGGTCCATCCGAGCCAGCGGAATTTGATGTTGGCGTTGATCTTGCCCTTCAGGTAATCGTTCATCTTGGCCACTACCAGTTCAAACTGGCCGTTGGCGGGGGGATCTCCCATGACATGGAAATCGACCGTTACAAAATCCTTTGTGGCGGAAACAGGTGCGGGCGTGGCTTCAGTAGTGGCAGCGGCCGTGGCTGCCGCCGTGGTAGCAGCCGGCGTGGTGCCCCCGCAGCCTGCTGCTGCGGACGCAAGGATGAGAACTGCACACAGGATGGCGACGTAGCGTTTTAGTCTGGAAATTTTCATGGCTCTTGTCCTCCTTTTTTATGTGTTTCCCGCAATCGCGGGCAAACCATCGTACGGAAATGGATGAACTATCCCTTAACTGCGCCTACGGTGATTCCCGAAATGAAATATCGCTGAACAAACGGGTACAATAAAATGATGGGGCCGGTTGAAACCACTGCGACGGCCATCTTCAGGCTGTCTCCCGGCATATCCTGTATGGGGATGTTGGCGGCGGCCGATGAATTTCTGATGAAGTCCGCCTTGTTGATGACCGTGTATAGGAAAAGCTGCAAAGGCTGATGCTTCACCCCGTTCAGGAACAGCATGGCGTTGTACCATTCATTCCAGTAACCGAGCGCGAGGAACAGGCCGATGGTGGCCAGCGCGGGCGTTGCCATCGGGCGCACGATGCTCCACCAGATCTTCATGTCGCCCGCCCCGTCGATTTTCGCAGATTCCGTTATCGCGTGCGGAATGCCCTTGAGGAAGCTCTTCATCAGGATGATCAGCCACGGGCTCATCAGGGAGGGCAGCAGGATGGACAGGTAGTTTCCCTGCAGGCCAAGGTATTTCACCATTACGAGATAATACGGAATCAGGCCGCCGGAAAACAATGTTGTGAAATAGAAGAAGAAGGAAATGGAATTGCGATATGGGAAATCCGGCCGCTGAAGCGCGTATCCCGTCATTCCGATGATGAACAGCCCGATGAAAGTGCCGATGACAGTCAATCCGACCGTGACCACATAAGATCCGACAATTGCGGAAGGATTGTCAATCAGCACGATTTTGTATGCGAATGTGGAGAAGGCCGACGGCCATAGGGTGAATCCGTGCGCACGCAAAGAGGCATCGGTCGAAAAGGAGTTCGTGGCCATCATGACGAAAGGCAGCATGCAGGCAATCGAAAACAAGGTGATGACGACGTAGCTGATGAGTTTGATGACGGCGGCCGTGCCGTCCATCCTGATCGCTGTATTCCGGGGAACCGTGGTGGTGCTCATTTTTTTGTCTCCCTCCGCTCAGAACAGCGCGTATTCGGGTTCGATCTTCTTGACTGCGGCATTTGCCAGAATGACGACGACGAAACCGAACAGGGACTGGAACAGGCCGACCGCGCTCCCTTGCGAGAAGTTCATGTTGACGACGAGGGAACGGAACACGAAAGTCTCAATGATGTCAGTCGCCTTGTAAAGGGCCATGTTGTTCGCGCCCACCGTGTTGTAGAACAATCCGAAATTGCCCTTGAGGATGCCGCCGATGGCAAACAGTGTCAGGATGACGAATGTGGACTGAAGCCATGGCAAAATGATGTAGCGGATTTTCTGGAATTCATTGGCTCCGTCGATATCCGACGCTTCCACGATGGACGGGTCCAGGCTCATGATGGAGGCCAGATAGACGACGGAACCGTATCCGGCGCCTTTCCACAGGTTGATGACGACAAGGAACGTCGGCCAGTATGAAGCTTCGGAGTAGAACTTGACCTTCGCCATGCCCATCGAGACAAGCAGGTTGTTGATCATTCCTGAATCGTAGCTGAGGAAGTTATAGGTGAAGAGGCCGACTAGGACGAACGAAATGAAGTATGGCAGGAACATGAGCGTCTGCGAGACCTTCTTGAACCATTTCCCGCGGATTTCATTGAGCATCAGCGCCAGGCCGATCTGGGCGATGCTGCTGGTGACGATGAAGGCCACATTGTAGAGGACGGTGTTATATGTAAGCTTCAGCAGCTGGCCGTTGGACAGCAGGAATTCGAAATTCTTGAATCCTATGAACTGGCTTTTGAAGATGCCGGCCGCGTAATTGAAGTTTACAAAAGCGATATAAGCGCCCGGCATGGGGATGTAGCTGAAGACAAGAAAGAAAAGAATGGACGGAACGCACATGAGCAGGAGCGTGCGGCTGTTCATGAACCGCGAACGCCTCGCTTTCCGGGACGCCTTCCCCATGGGGCCGGCATCCCGCAGGACTGTTTTCCGAGTGTTCTCCATAGATGTTCCCTCTCCTTGTCGCAAGGATTTTATTCAGGAATCAGTTTGTGTCTTGATAACCGGATTCGGTTTGTTTCATGATAAGCGGGAATCGG
>CAZFWQ010000160.1:6253-8503 GCA_964522755.1 uncultured Oscillospiraceae bacterium
TCAGTTTGTGTCTTGATAACCGGATTCGGTTTGTTTCATGATAAGCGGGAATCGGTTTGTTTCATGATAAGCGGGAATCGGTTTGTTCCTCGATAAGCGGGAATCGGTTTGTTCCTCGATAAGCGGGAATCGGTTTGTTTCATGATGATAATGAAATCGATTTCATACAATATAATGGAAATATGCTTGCATTATCTACTGCATGTCTTCCTTCCGACACTGTTTATTCAACTGAAATCGATTGCAAAAGCCAAAATGCTTACCCTGGTTGATGAATGTTCAAACAGGAAAGTGAATATTTCAATTTCTTTTTTACATCTACTACATATCTACTACATATTTCACCAACATTATATAATTTACGTTTCCATCCTGTCAATATGGTCGGTGAAATTTCATAATCATACGTATTCTTTGTATATTTTCCATAATGAAATCGGTTTCATTTTTTAACTCTATCTGATTCAGCTGATTCATCGAATGGGACCGTAGTTCCCCTGCAGGTCAGCTGCAGCGGGAATACATGGTCATTCTGGTACAGTTCCCCCTTGCCGCGGTTCATGGCGAACCCCACGATGTAGTCGCTGAAGGCCGCATAATCAACCGCAACCGTCGTGATGCCCGGGAATATGCTTTCCGTCAGGTTTATGCCGTCCATTCCGGACAGCCCGACCTCGCGGCCCGGCTTCAGTCCCTTCCGCTCAATCACCGACAGGGCACCTACTGCGACGACATCATTGTACGCAAGGATGGCCGTCGGGCGTTCAGCCAGCGTGAACAGCTTTTCCATGGCCCTCGTGCCGGCCTGGATGGAGAATCCTTCCTCCAGCAGCCATTCCCCGCGGACTTCAAGGCCATGGAGGTTGGCTGCTTCCAGCAGGTATATCTTCCGTTCGAAAGCGGGCCGGACATCCATGGTACCCCCAAGCATGCCTATCGACTTATGTCCCATTTCAGAAAAATGCCTGACGATATCGAACACACCCTGCTTTTCATCCGAGTAGACTTGCGTGCAGTGAACGCCGGGGAATTTCGAAAGCGTGATCACGGGAACCTTCCGGTTGATTTTCTCTATTTCGCGGAGCATTTTTGGCTGAGGGAACAGATCATCGACGATGCCGCCGGAAAGGACAATCACTTCCACTTCCTTCTCCGTCAGCATGTGGAGGATTTCCATCTCACGTTCGCGACGGGACTCTGAATTGCAGAGGATGACCGTATAGCCCGCTACAGCGAGCCTGGTTTCCACTTCCAGGAACATGGTGGAGAAAAAGGGGTTCGTGATGTCCGGGACGATAAAGCCCACACTCCTGGAACGGCGTGCCTTCAGGCTGCGCGCCACGCTGCTCGGGCGGAATTCGTGCTTGTCGAGTATTTTCTGCACCAGTTCCTTCTTCTTCTCATGCACGGGACCGTTTCCGGTCAGAACCCTCGAAACGGTAGAGGCCGAGACCCCGGCTTCCTTTGCGATGTCATAGACTGTCAATCTGCGTTCAATGTTCTTCATCAAGGAAATCCCACCTGTCTGCAGTTTGGATTTGAGCAAAGCGGCAAGGGTTGGCCTTATGGTGATTTGCGTGTCCGGAAGATGATTCGGCTTCTCAATAAGCAATGATGTCAGACTGAAGAACTCATTGAAATCGATTTCATTCTAATGCAAATCCGAATGCAAATCAAGCACCCGCATTGAAATCATTACACATTTCTGACGCATTTCTGATATCCGTCATATCGAATGCAATCAAAGGAAAGAAAAGCCGATGAACGCCTTTCGGATTCATCGGCAGAAACAGCCAGACTTAACATTTAGCGGTTGAATCAACCAAAAACTTCTCTCATCCGCTGCGTGTAATACCGTATGGTTTCCCACTCCCCGTCCGGCGGAATCCTGTGATCGGGACAAGGGATGAAACCGCCCAGCGCCACGAGGGGCTTCAGGCGTTCGATTTCCCTCTCCACGTCATCGCGATTCCCCGCAAACACTTTCTTGTCCATGCCGCCGATGCCACGCAGTCCTTTTCCGTATTGTTCCCGCCAGGGGGCGATACTGGCATCCCAGGTACCAACCTCGATGGGGAACATCGTGTTGACTCCGTTTCCGAACCAGGTAGGTATGAGGGAGTCTATCTTGCCGTCGCAATCCAGCGATACGATGTCGATGCCATGTTTCTTCAATAGATCCGTCATCCGTCCGTACCATGGCCCGACGTATTCTGCAAACACGGCAGGCTGCACCAGCGGACCGTTTTT
>CAZFWQ010000161.1:0-8502 GCA_964522755.1 uncultured Oscillospiraceae bacterium
CCCGATTCGGCGTTTACAAACCCGGTCGTGCAAACCGTTTTCCCGTTCGGGGCAATCAGTTCCGCTTTCACGTCCGCCGTGCCGCCGGAAACCGATACGTCGCAGGAAATGCCGGCTGACGGAAATCCGCCATTCGGTTCGTCATAATCAAAAGACCCATCCAGCCTGGTTTTCACGAAAAAGTCGCCGACATGGACTTTGTCGCGGGAGACAAGGTACACATCCCTGAAAATGCCGGACATGCGGAACATGTCCTGATCTTCCAGATAACTTCCGTCGCACCATTTCAGCACCATGACGGCGATGCGGTTCACGCCGTATTTCACGACGCCCGTCAGGTCAAATTCCGATGTCATGTGGCTGACCTGGCTGTATCCGACAAAAAGGCCGTTCACCCAGACATAGAAGCAGGAGTCCACTCCATCAAACACCAGATGCGTCTGGTTCTTCCCTGGATTTTCCACATTGAAATCACGGACATATATGCTGGCCGGATTGTCCACCGGGACGAATGGCGGATCCGCCGGGTATGGGTAGTTGACGTTCGTATAGTGGGGAATGTCGTATCCGTGCATCTGCCAGTTCGATGGAACCGGAAGGCTGTCCCAGCCGGACGCGTCATGATCCGCTTCCTGGCAGCCATCTTCCACTTTGTGCACGGCATCGTAATACTTGAACTTCCAGGTGCCGTTGAGAAGCTGCACGCGTTCCGATTTGGCGTCCACGCCGCCCATGGCGGTTTCAACGCGGTCATACGGTACGAAATAGGCATGAGGTTCAAGACAGTTCACATGCAGAACCGCCGGGTTTTCCCAATATTTTTCCATTTTGATCATCGCATTGCCCTCCAAGATTGATTGAATCGCAGCTGAAGAAAAATCTGAAGCAGTAGCAGTAGCGGAAACAGGAGCAAAAGCAATAACAAAGACAGGCATGGCGCAAAAGGATATTGCCTCACCTGCGAACGTTCTTCCCATTATACCGAATTCATGGCGCGATGCACAACACCAGCGTGAGTCTCGAGCGTGAGTCTCGAGCGTGAGTCTCGAGCGTGAGTCTCTTCCGGCTATCAACTGCAAGCATCTGCAAACCGTTCACGGAAGAATTTCATCCTTGAACCAAGGGAATCGGGCCAGGAGGCGTTGTCCATTACGATAGAAAATATTGCGCATGTCGTCGTCCGGGATGGGTTCACCCAGGATCGCACCTATCCCGGCGTAGGTTGAAAACCACGGCAAGTCCGTCCCAAACAGCATCCTGTGCGAGCCGACATGTTCGACAAGGTATGGCACGATACCTCTCAATGGATGCAGGGCGGTCATCTCAAAGTATATGTTGGGGCAATGAAGCGCCAGCTCTATGCCGTCATCCCAGCGGCCATAGAAACTATGTCCGCAGACCAGGACGATGTCGGGATATCGTTCCGCGATTTTCCGCACTTCATCCACGCCATTATAGGGGCTTCCACCCCATGTGTGGACCAGGCAGAGCAGTTTGTTCCTGTTGAGGAACTCGAACATGGGGCTGTGCCGCTTGTCGGAAAGTGCGACGCCATAATAATCGCAAAGGAATTTCGCTCCGACGTAGATGTCGGGGTTTGCCGCAATTTCTTCCGCTGCCTTCCCAACATCGGTATGACGGCTGATGATGCCGCGGTATGCCTTGAAATGGGCGGGCCATGCGCGAACGGCCTCCACATTGGCCTGCTCGCCATCCGCAGATGGCATGGACAAGGCTTGATGACTGCAGAACAAGGTTAACCGTGTTCCCGCCCGCTCCATCATCCGAACCATTTCACCGGGCGTAGTGCGGGGAATATAACCGCCATTGAACTCATGCATGTGCGCATGAAAATCATAAATCGGACAATCATCCAGCCGGCCATGCTCAAAAAAACGATTGGCCAGTGCGCTTCCCGAATTGATCATCGGTAATCAGCCTCCTCAATCAGCCTGCGAAGCGTATTGCCGGCCATGGCCGACTTTTCCGCCTCCGGGAGCCCGCTGTGCCTGATCGTGAGCATGCCGGTACCCATGATCCCCACGGGATATCCGCTGCCATGAACCATCCTCCCCGGTCCGAACTGATGGAATATCTCCTCGTATGCCCCATCCTGTATCAGGTGCGTCGCATCCAGGACAAGGTTCTTGTAAAGGGCTAAAAAGGGTCGAAGATACCTTTCGCATGGCCATACGTTTTCATAAAACAGGATGGCCGTCAGATCGGGAAATGCATGCATTATTTCATCTACTGATTGAAGTGTGATTCCTTTGCTCGTGTCAAACAGAACAGGGATCCGGCGCTTCTCGGCCATCCGGAGATAATCAGCCAGGACATGCGGCACTGCCAGGAAGCGATTTTCAGCCGGATTCATGCGCAGGACGGCCATGCCCTGCTCCCGCATGATACCCGGCAGATCCGATGCCGCTGGTATTTCACGTGTAAAGGACGGCACGATTGTATACATCCCCCACAGCGACAATCCGGAGTCCCGGTGCGAGGCGATATCTTCGGCAAGAATTTCATTTCCAATCAGGACACCGCCTACATCTGTGGCGATATTGTAAACAACCCCGCCGGACAGGTTTGCCCGCTTCATGTCGAGAATCAATTCTGCCATCGTATTACATGGCTGGAATGGTTTGTCGTTTACAGAATAGCCATAACTGAGCCGGCAATCCAGAAACTCCATTGTCAGGGCCTCCTTGGCTGTGTGATTTATAAACACGAGATAGAATAAGGCAGCATCAGGGAAAGCAATTCATTATAACAACGACTTCATCAGGAAAGCAATTCATTATGATAACGGCTGCATCAGGGAAAGCAATTCATTATCTCAACGGCTGCATCAGGGAAAGCAAAACATTATCTCAACGGCTGCATCAGGGAAAGCAATTCATCAACCGGTGATGGCAACCGCCCTGATGGGAGAGGAGTCAGCTTGAAGTTTCAGAGGGAACCCATAGAACCTGAAATCAGGCAGCCCTATCAGCGCCTCCAGCCCGGTCAGATTTTCCACGATGAAGATGCCGTCGGCAAACAGCTGCCTGTGCACTGCATAAGGGCTCTTGTCGGGTGCCGGAATATCCATTCCGATCAGTTTGATTTTTCGTGCAGCCAGTTCAAGTCCCAACGCGGGCGTCATCACGGGATGGTCCCGGAAATACCGGTCGGAACCGAAATGGACGTCGTATCCGGTAAAGAATAAAAGAATGTCAGTTGTGCCAACCTGATCCCAGTCAACCGCTTCCGGGCCGATTTCATCAAGCCCCCGCACATCGATGAGCTTGGCCGGACCATAAAACCGTTCAAGCGGGAACTCCCCGACTCGCAGCGGATGCTCCGACATGTGCTGCAATCCGTCCAGATGCGTTCCGGCGTGAGGGCCGAATGTCAATATGGAATTGTTGAAGCCGTGCTCTTCCAAAAACCGGTTCTGCCGGACGGTCACAGGTGAATCTCCGGGATAAACCGGCATGTCGTTTTCAATGATGCGACTCAGGTCGATGATCATGGCAAACCACCCTTTCACATTCATGCGGAAATAATTGTGAAGCCCTGCCAGTCTTGCAGCATTGAGTGCAATGCATCTGCAAGCCAATCATATATTGGAATAGTATCTTGGCATCATGGATGGAAAAGTACTCAGTGTACTTTCACACCTGTCAGTTCGCCCAGTAATCAACGACGAATACCCCAGCGATAAACGGACCGATCAACGTTCCGAATTCCTTGTGGGCGGGATGCGGCAGATAGGCGTCCCGATCGGCTTCCGCATGGAAGGTCAGGACATAGCAGTGCGTGAATCCCTGGCCAAGGCCTTCCGGACTGATGTCGACGCCCCACTCGAAATCATCGATGCCCGGTACTTTCTTCGACAATGCGGCGAAAGCGGATGTAATCCCTGCGATGTCGGATTCCGCTGCTGTGGGTACGAACTTGAACATGACCACATGCCTTAGCTTTTTCTGTTCCATTTCGATCTCCTCCTTATTTGTTCATGGTCTATTTCAGCTTGTTCATATATTGGAACTAACATCTCACTTGATCATGGTTTCTTCTCGGTCAATTCCAAGGTTTCTTCCTGATAAATCATCCAAGGTTTCTTCCTGTTCAATCATCCGCAATTTCTTCCCGAGGTTCGTCCCAGCCCTTGCAGACATCCACCCAACCACTCGCACCCGAATAAGTCTCAAGCTCCGGGCAGGTTAGTTCAATGGCGGAATTGCCGCTCCCGCATGCGGGATAAACCGTTTCAAAGCGCCGCAGGGAAACATCCAGCCAGACGGGCAAATTGTTCAGCAAGCCGAAAGGACAAATCCCACCAACCTCATGCCCGGTATGCTGCAGGGCCTCATCAGGTGAAAGCATCCTTGATTTGACGCCGAACTCGCTTTTGAACTTGCCGTTGTCCGTGCGGGCATCGCCAGCGGCAACCACAATCATGGCCCCATCACCGAGTTTGTAAGTCAGGGTCTTGGCAATGCGGGCTGGTTCCACTCCAGCTGCCGCCGCGGCGAGTTCTACCGTGGCAGTGGATACATCGAATTCGAGTATGTCCTTTTCTCGTCCCCATCGGGACAAGTGCTTCCTTGCCGCCTCAATGGCCACCTTCGACCTCCGCCATCACGTATTTGAATCAATTCAGGGTCTTGTCATCACAGGCATTGGAGCAGTTCATTGGAGCAGTTCATTGGAGCCGCTTGCTCTTCATTAGCTGACATAAAGCCTGATTCCCATTAAGTTTGACACAACCGGTGATATGTTTTCAAGGATCAGTTTCAAAGCTGTCTTTTGAGTAATGCCATGTATGATTCCATGCGGAATGAACATGACATGCACCTGAAACAGCCCAGTCAGTCTTTCTTACCAAGAATGGATATGGTGATATGGTTGTTTTGAGCATGGAATCGTTTGAAAATCTTCAATATGAAAGTGAGGTTTACTTCAAGCTGCAAGAGGCTGAAAAGGAAGCGGACCTTACCGATACCCGATATTCATCCAAAGATGTGCTGAAAGCCATGCGCGAAGCCATCAGAGGCGTGCCGGATGCATAAGCTTGAATATCTGCCGATTGCCCGGCAGGATATGATCGGGATAGCCCGGTATATCACCCGGAATCTTGCCAACCCGGAAGCAGCGGAAAAGCTGTCTGTGGAACTTATTGAAGCCGCAGACAGCTTATCAGCATTCCCATATGCAAATCCTGCCTCTATTCCAATGAAACCCGTCATGCATGAGTATAGGAAGCTCCTTGTACAGAATTACCTGATATTTTACAGAGTAGACGAAAAAACAAAGACTGTCACGGTGACAAGGGTCATCTACGCGCGGCTCGACCATGAAAAGTTGCTGTGATGCTGTGTTGACAAATCTTTCGAGCTGAATCTCAGAAAAAGAACACGATGCCGATGGCATGACTTGCCGCACCCAGGCTGACGAAAAAGTGCCAGACCATGTGGTGATACTTGAATCCCTTCATTGCGTAAAAAATGGCTCCGATCGTGTAGAAAATACCGCCGGCCAATAGAAACATCAGCAGGCCCATGCTCGCTTTCGCCAAAATCAAGGGGAAGAACAGCACCAGTGTCCACCCCATGACGAGGTAGATTGTCAGCGTAAGTTTCGGCAGCTGCTTCCGCGACAGGCTCTTGAAGAGGATGCCGAAGAGCACCATGCCCCACTGTATGCTGAATATCAGCCAGCCCTGCCACCCGCCGACCACGGAAAGGGCAATAGGCGTGTAGCTTCCCGCGATGGCGACGTAAATGAAGATGTGGTCCAGGATCCTGAAGACTTCCTTGTGCTTCGAATCCAGCGCCATGGAATGGTACAAGGCAGACCCGATGAACATCAGGAAAATCGAGATGGAAAACACGCTGATCGCGGCACTGTCCCAAACAGTACCCCTCGCATAGGCGATGACCGAGGCCACCGGTATGAAGAGAAGGCAAAGAAGCGCCATGGCCCCGTGAGAAACGGCATTGGCAACTTCCTCCCCGAAAGACTGCCGATATGTTTTTTTCATATGAACGCACCTCCTTGTGGCTTTCCGGAAAGAGAGCCAGCTCGCTGCGGCAAATCCTGCCGTCAATCTTATAGCCGCTATCTGTTTTCTGAAAAACATCTTTCGCTGTCATTTTCATTATCAAACCGTTTTGCCGCCCTATTTGTTTTCCCCGTTCAAACTCTTCTTCAGCAAACCGTTTTGCCGCCCCTATTTGTTTTCCCCGTTCAAACTCTTCTTTATCAAACCGTTTTGCCGCCCTATTTGTTTTCCCCGTTCAAACTCTTGCCGTAGCAGCGCAAATCATCGCGCCTTTCCCAGCCGATCCCTTCCCAGAAAAGGTTTCCCTGATCATTGTCCTTGAAAACGACCAAGGACGCCTTGTGGATTCCTTCCTGCTTCAATGCGTCCAGCGCGGTTTCTACCAGAGCCCGTCCAACGCCCTTGCAGCGGAAATCCTCCGAAACCATCGCATGATAGATATAACCGCGGCGGCCATCATGACCGGCCAGGACAGAGCCCACAATCCGATAGGAATTCGTCGCAGCAAAACAAGTGGTGGGATTGCGTTCGAGAAACCGGGCTATTCCCGCCTCCGAATCATCCAGGCTGCGCATGCCCACGCCCGGGTCGGATGTCCAGAGCTTGTAAACGGCATCATAATCCGTAAGGTATAAGGGACGAATCTCAACAGCGGATTCGGCTGATTCGCCTTCGGAACCGGCTCCAATGCCTGACAACAGTTCCTTTGCCTCTTCCAGGCGGCTTGCGGGAACATAGAGGTCCGCGCCGTATATGGAAACGCCCATGATCAGGTGCATGTACTGCCCGGTTTCGGGGTATCTGCGAACGACCGGGATCCCTGAATCCCGAAGCATCGTTTCCAGCATGCCGGCATTCAGGTCGTCTGCGACATTCATGAAAAAAACCGGGGCATCCGTCATGTCATCCTTATTCTCATTCATCGTTGTTTTGTCCTTCCATTGCGGATTCGTCATGAATCATATTTCAGCATGCTGGTGCCGAATCCGATTATGTTCGCAATTGAAACAAGCAGCAATAGGTTAAGGTTACACCTGTTGGGCTTTGAATTCAACGGACAGATATTCGGATGGAATACTGAATGCCCAATCCGCGCCATGTTTGCCATCCGTCGGCTGCAAGCGCAATCAACCCGTCTTTCCTGTCATAAGCTTTGCCTATGACAGACCATCGTGCTCGGCATTCTATCCGGCACAGCAAATCCACTTGCTTATCTCCTTATTGATGTATTACAATGGAATGAGCCCTTACCGTTCCATCAGCATTCATTTTCCGAATGACCGAACTCCCGTTTATGATTGAGTGCCATGATGAGACGCAATACAGACAAAAAATGAAAATCGTACCGGTCATGCCGCCTGAAAATGGTTAGTCGGTCCGTAATCATTTCGTAGAGGTGCCCCTATCATACGAAAGGACATTCACTTGTTCTTTTAAAAAAATTCATTGTGATATTCTTGTCAGTCTTGTCGATCCATCCCATCACTCCCGTTCTTCCGGTGCATGCGTCCACGGCCGGTGAAGTCATCAGCGGTAACGGAAGCGGTGGCTGTGGCGGTGGGCAGTATCCCAGGGAAAGGAATGAGGCAATGGACCTGGTGCAGATCCTTGGCGGACTGTCCTGTGAACCCGACATGCGGACCCTCCTGTGATTGTGACAGTCGAACCGAAGAGATGAATGCAGAAAAACGACCCGACAGTTTCCTGATTGAAAATCTGCCCTCACTTGGAAAGGAGGGTTCTTCAACCCTTTGAAATTCAAATTGTCGAGCTGACACTTGATTCGCATGCAGCTACCGATCATGTCAACACCGGACCGGCACCCAAAACTTCGCGCAATGGCAGTGAATCAACACAAAGCGAGATCTAACCATGAATATTCCATGTTCAAACAGCCCTTTTGTTGGTATGAACACATATGCGGTTTTAACAGGAAAGACATATTCCCAAACTCATGGAATGCCAAGTTCATGGAATGCCAAGTTCATGGAATGCCAAGTTCATGGAATGCTAAAATCAGGAATAAAAATCAGAGAAAGTGGGAAAAAATCATGATGAAAAAATTGCTTTCCCTTCTATTGGCAGTATGCATGCTTATTGTTACGGTGCCTGCATTTGCAGCTATGGGTTCAGTCGCGATCTCATTTAATGGCAAAACAATAGTTTATGGTGTATCGGTTCAAACTGCTGTTAATAATCAATTGTTAAATGGACCCATTGAGAGCACCAGGCCCGCTGAATATATGACAAGGGCCGAGTTGGTCACCATCGTCAACCGGGCATTCGGAGCAACGGAGTTGGCGTCGCTTTCAAACTACTCGGATGTGCAGATAGACAAATGGTATAGCGATGAGATGGCGAAAGCGCTCGCAATGTCTACGATTTTGGGAAATGGAACCAAATTGAATCCAGGTGATTTTGTTTTTGTAAAAATCACTAAAGCTTATGATTAT
>CAZFWQ010000162.1:0-8449 GCA_964522755.1 uncultured Oscillospiraceae bacterium
GGCCGGCTCATAACCGGTTGGTCCGGGGTTCAAATCCCTGAAGGCCCACCAGAACGGGGATGTCTCAAAGCAGAATGCTTGAGGGGCATCCCCTTTTTTTACCTGCAGATCAAGGGAGCATCCGGAAAGGATGCCAAATGGAAATCAGGAGAGCGATTGATTTTACGTGGAAGACTCGGCCTCATCCGGGAAATGCTGCCTGCATGCGGGAAACTCTGCGACATTGGCACGGACCATGCCCGCATTCCCGCGTCCGCCCTTCTTGACGGTTTGTGCCGGTATGCGATAGCCACGGATATCAAACCCGGACCGCTGGAACGCGCGGCCCGGACCCTCCGGCACTTCGGCCTCGAAGATCGCATGGAACTGAGGCTCGGGGCGGGACTTGACCCCATTGCACCCGGCGAATGCGATGTCCTGGTGATTGCGGGCATGGGTGCCCTGTTGATCACGGACATGCTGGAATCCGGATTTGAAGTTGCGCGCAAGGCTTCGTGCATCATCCTGCAGCCGATGCACGCACAGGAACGGCTGCGCCCCTGGCTGCGGGCAAACGGCTATGTCCTGCTTTCTGAACGGCTGGCCTGTGAAGGGGAAAAACGCTACCAGGTGCTCGCTGTCAGGTATGATCGGGCGTTTGCGGATGGACGCCCGGTATTTGCGAAAGACCAGGCATCTGCGAAAGACCAGGCAATTACGAAAGACCCGTCACTTGTGGAATACCAGTCATGTACAGAGTGCTCGCCATCAGCCGGGGAACCGCAGCAGGCGGAACTGTCGGGGCCAGCCGGCTGGATGCCGATTTCAGTACAGCCGCGGCCTGGAATGCCTTCCGATCCGGCATGCCCGGTATACGACCGGGTGGGATATTCGATAGTAAACCGACCGGATCCCCTGGCCGTTCCCTGGGTACTCGACTGGGTCAAACGGCAGCGCCGCATAGTTGGGGGACTGCTGCGATCCGGCCGGGAGCCGGAAACCCTTGCCTCGGCGGGGGTACTTCTTGAACAACTGGAATCCTGCCTGCTGACGCTTCAATCGGACCAGGCCGGAATCCTGCCTGAAACGGGTACGTCAGCACGTGCGGAACGGTTTCTGTTACCGGGAATGGGGGATGAAGTAAATGAAATCGGGAAACAACCTGGAAATGCCGGGTGCGCGGAAGAAGCCGACCTGCCGTGATATCGGCGATTGGATGGAAACCATTGCCCCATCCGGGTTGGCCGAATCCTGGGATAATACGGGATGGATGGTCGGAAATCCCGATTTGCCTGCCTCCGGTGCGCTGATATGCCTCAATGCGACGGAAGCGCGGGTGCTTGAAGCCTGTGCGGCGGGGCTAAACCTTATCGTCTCACACCATCCCCCGATATTTTCACCGGTTTCCTCCGTGACGGCGGATACCCGCGAAGGCCGCCTGGCTGGGCTGGCCTGGCAAAAAGGCATTCAGATATTCAGTTCGCACACCAATTATGATGCGGCTCCCGATGGTCTTGCCGACCTTTTCGCCCAAACCCTCCTGCTGGAAGGCATCAGGGATTTTCCCGGCGTCGGGGAGGGCGGCATTTCATCAAGGGGCAGGATGGGCATGATGAAAGGGTCCTGCGGACTGGATGACTTCCTGCGTCATCTCCGGCATTGCCTGGGCGTGAAAACAATGCGCCTCATCGGGCCCGAACCTGAAAAGATAGTGAGGGTCGTCGCGCAGAACGGTTCATATGACGATGGACTGCTTCCGTTCCTCCGCAATGCCGCAATGGATGTCCTGGTGACTGGAGACGTGAAGTATCACGATGCGTTGGATTTGACGGAAGCGGGGATCTTCACCGTCGACGTCGGACACTTTCACTCTGAACATATGTTTGCCGCCTCGCTCGCAGACAGGATATCGAAGGCTTTTCCCGGCCTTGACGTCAGAACGGCAGACGAATCGGATGTTTACACGTGGCAATGAAACCTGTATCATGGGATGGGCATGAGGCACGAGCAGGTCGGATGGTCGCGGACACAGGCGCCGAAAGGCCGTGTGCGAGGAAAGTCCGGGCTCCGCAGGGCAAAGGTGCCGGGTAACTCCCGGTGGAGGCGACTTCAAGGAAAGTGCAACAGAAATAGACCGCCTTCCGCCGCCTTCGGGCGTCGGACGGTAAGGATGGAAAGGCGAGGCAAGAGCTCACCGGTTCCCTGGCGACAGGGAGCGCTCTGCAAACCCCACCTGGAGCAACACCGTGACGGGGGACACATGGGCGGCCCGTCCGTCCCCCAGAGGTGGCTTGAGCTTTGCAGCAATGCACGGCCTAGACAGATGATCATTCACGACAGAACCCGGCTTACAGACCTGCTCATGCGTCATGCCCATGATGGGAAACAGCCATGGTGTCACTCCAAATCACATGTCACTCAAGCATCTTGCGTACCGATGTGCCGATTCAGGTGCTTCTTCCGCATCCTTCCCCTGATGAACCGCCTACTGGAAATGTTTCCGTGAAAATCGGCTTTCCGGTCCTGTACCTTCTTCACGGCCTGTCCGATGATCAAACCGCATGGGTGCGGCATACCGCCATCGAGAGACATGCGGAACCGCACGGCATGGCAGTCGTCATGCCAGCGGGCGGTCGCAGTTTCTATACGGACATGCGTCAGGGAGCCAGATATGGGCAGTTCATCGCGGATGAACTGCCGTTTCTTGTGAAAAGCCTGTTCCGCTTGTCGGACAGGCGTGAAGACACATTCATCGCAGGCCAGGACATGGGCGGGTACGGCGCCTTCAAGACGGCGATCGCCCATCCGGAACGCTATGCGGCCGCGGCAAGCCTTTCCGGGGCACTGGATCTTGGAACGCTGTATGCGTTGCCTGACGATGAAATCAGGCAGGAACTGTTCCATGTCTTCGGTTCCTGGGATGAATGCCTCGCAAACGGACACCACCTGCCCGAATTGCTGGAACGCGCCGTGCGTGCGGGCGCAAAGCTGCCGCAGCTGTTCCAGTGCTGCGGCACGGAAGACTTCCTCCTTGAAGACAACCGGAAGTTCGCTTCCACGGCAGGGCGCCTGGGCACCGGCCTTCAATATCTGGAAGGCCCGGGGGAACACGACTGGGCCTACTGGGATGCGATGCTGCCCCGCGTGCTGGACTGGATGCATCCATGTCCTCCGGCATGATTCCTCAATACCTGGACAGGCATTTCGGATAGAGGCGTGGGTACTTGCGTGGGCACTTGACATCCCGCCGTGAGCCGACGGCTGTTTGGCATTGGCCTTTTTATGGTATAATAACAATAACGGCAATCAATGAACAGCAGATTGTCGACCGGGAAGCGATGTGGAATACACTCGGACGGATACGAATCGGAATTCATTCAAACTGACGCGAGACTGAAGACATTCAAACGGAGGACCATGAACATGACGAGAAAGACCGGACTGCTGATTGCCGTCACCTGCGTCATTTCGCTGGCGGTCGGAGTGCTGATTGGACAGGGCCTCAGATTGAATGGCCTGACGGGGACAGCCTCGGATAATCCATCCAGCATCTCTGGCGAGAGTTCCATCCAGGCCCTCACGCTGCAGGTATGTCTGGATACAGCCAAGACCTCCGAGGAGGAGGTAAAGGCCCTTCTTGAAAGGATGAACACCGGCAATGCCTTGGCGCAAAGACTTCTGACCCTTAAAGCTGAAATAAGGTTTTTGGTGAACCAGTCTGGTTCAGAGGCCGGCAAGCTGGAGGTCGATGCTGCATTCCTCGCAGCGCTGACATCGGACGCCAAAAAGGCAGCGACCGATGCCGGCATTGCGCTTGACGGGGCACAGACTGATGGAATCCTGAGCGCCATCGACACGTCAATCAGTTCCATGACATCCCAGAACCAGATGGATATGATAAAAATGCAAAACGCCCTCAGCAGTGCGCAGAATTCGTACACAATGGCCTCAAACATCATGAAAAGCATCGCAGGCGTACAAAGCGGCATCATCGGCAATATGAGATGATGCGGATTCCCGTAACACTCAAATGAAACGGTGCAATGGGACCCGGGGTGACAGCATGAACGGCAGTAGAATCCTGTTGGCCGTATCGAAAATCATCCTGATCACCTCGCTTGCGTGGATGGTCGGATTTTCGCTCGCACTTGGGTCGGGCCTGTTTGAGGATAAGGACCTCATCCTTGCGGTAAACATATTTGAACTTGCTGCCGGCCTTGCTTCGGGAGCCGTCGTCCTCGTGCGGATCAAGTCGACCCGGCACAGGTACGTCATCCTGGGAACGGCCCTGGCCCTGCTCAGTTGGGCTTTGGGGCAGGTCTACTGGTTTTCATATGCTTCCATCATCGGAGACAACCTCCCATACCCGTCCGTGGGCGATTTGGGTTTCACCGGGACATATGTTTTCCTGATTGGCGTCGCTGGCCTCATCATGGGCGGTCAACCGGGAATGGGCGGTCAACCGGTTATGGGCGGTCAACCGGGAATGGGCGGTCAACCGGTTATGGGCGGTCGTGCGAATATCAGCGGCAGTCCGTATCGGTACGCAGCCTTTCTGATTCTGCTCATCCCCTTGTTCCTGAGCCTGTTCGGCAATGGGAAAACTGAAGCGCTGGCATACAATTACATTTTTAGTTCGGCAGTTGCCCTGACAATCTTCAAAGCGTCTCCCATGCTGCGGCATCGAAACCAACGATGGTTTGCCGCGGGCATTTTCCTGCTTGGATTTACCGATGTTCTTTTCATGACCGTTGTCAGCCTTTTGCCTGCAAGATATGGATTTGCTTCCGATTCACTTTATCCGGTCAGCCTTTCCCTGATTTCATTCGGCATGATGAAGGGAGACATCGCTGCCGATGCTGAGGATGACATCAGCGGAAACAGCTTTTCTGCCGGTGCCATGAACGAAAGCCCTGCTGATGACGATGAAAACGCACGCCGTGGTGACAGCCTTCCTTCCGGTGTCATGAAAGGAGATGGCGCAGAATGATTCAGGCCATCTTTCTCGGAACAATCATCCCGCTGATTTTCCTGATCATCGTCCTGAAAGGCGAAAACAGGCTGATGATGGCCTTCTTCTCATGGGGCCTCATTGCCTTCGTGCTTTCCCTTTCCGTCAACAACCTGATTGTGAGGCAGTCAGGCATCACCGTGAGTCAGCTTTCGGTCACCTGGGCACCAGTAGTGGAAGAGTTTTTCAAAGCATTGCCGCTGGTCTGCTTCCTGTTCATGTCGAAAAACACCACTCGTCCCGTCATCTATTTCGCCATGGCTTCGGGAATCGGCTTTTCCATTCAGGAAAATTTCCTTTATCTTTTCAGCAGCATCGGGTCGGATGGATCCCCGGTGTTTTTCATCGTCATCCGCAGCATCACAGCCTGCCTCATGCATGGCATTGCAACTGCCATCATCGGATATGGCATTTCGGTGATAATCAAAATCAGGACCATGACGCTGCCGCTCCTTTTTGGCCTGTTCTCCCTGTCTGTCACCTTTCATGCCCTGTTCAACCTCTATATCGGTTCTTCCCTGAAACTTCTCGGCATGGTTCTGCCTGTGGTGATTTACATAGCCGGTGTGCTGGTCGTCATGTCGGATGATGATCCCGGTGAAAAAGCCGAACGAGGCACCGACGACGGTCCCGGTGAAAATGCAGGACATGCAGGTACCGCGCGCGCCTCATGATGATCGGCGGTATTTCCTGAGCGAGCGGCCGGTATGCAATGCGATGAAATGACTGAAAACACATGAAAATCCACCGATTTTTTATTGTGCATTGCATGAACATTATGTACAATGTTTTTGTAGCACGGCAGTATGGGATCTTCAGGGAAGGACAGGCGGAATGAGGGAAGGCGGGGCTGGTTCACCAGCCGGTTTTCCGGTTTTTCCGCATATCCCCGTATAAGCCGGCGAGGCTTTATTTTTTTGCCGTTTTCCGGATGGAACGGCAACGGGGAGGAGGATGGGTCATGTTGGGATTTGCCGATGGCTGGATCACGCTGGTTTATGTTCTGTGCATTCTGAGCGCCTTGCTGTGCGCGGTGTACGGGATAGTGAACTGGAACAGGGGAGTGGACAAGGAAGCGGCACAGATACTGGAAGCAGCGGGATGGGAAAAGAAGGAATCTGAAATCGAAAAGGACCTGTAGTACGGAAATACGGATATCGGAGGGAACTTCCATGCAGATTACATTCTACACCGTTGCGGTTGTACTGGTTTTTCTGTTTGTAAATGTATTTCTCGGATGGCTCGGATACAAGAGGACCAAGACGTCCCAGGACTACCTCGTGGCCGGACGCGGTTCACATCCCGTCATCATGGCGCTTTCCTATGGTTCCACGTTCATCAGCACGTCGGCCATCGTCGGTTTCGGCGGCCTCGCGGCCAACATGGGGCTCGGGCTTTTGTGGCTCACTTTCCTGAACATCCTCGTGGGCATTTTCATCGCGTTCATCTTTTTCGGCAAAAGGACGCGAAGGATGGGACACACGCTGGATGCCCACACCTTCCCGGAATTCCTGTCAAAGCGCTTCAATTCCCCGTTCATCCAGGGGTTCATCGGAATCCTCATCTTCGTGGCCATGCCTCTCTACGCAGCATCCGTCATCAAAGGCGGCGCGAATTTCGTCCAGAGTTATTTCGGCATTCCCTATGAGGTGTCGCTGCTGTTCTTCGTGGCCATCGTCGCCATCTATGTCTGGATGGGCGGCATGAAGGGCGTCATGTACACCGATGCGTTCCAGGGCGGCATCATGTTCCTTTCCATGGTCACGCTCCTCATCGTTGCCTATTCGCTGCTCGGCGGCGTCGGCACCGCCCATCGCGCGCTGACGGACCTGTTCTCCAACCCGGCCGTGCAGGCGGACATCGCCAAAAGCATCAAGGGCGGTTTCCAGGGGTGGACTTCCATGCCGAAATCAGGAAGCCCCATGTGGTGGTCACTCGTCTCGACCATTGTCATGGGCGTCGGCATCGGCGTCCTTACACAGCCCCAGCTGGTTGTAAGGTACATGACCGTGAAAAGCGACCGCGAGCTGAACCGGGCCGTCTTCTCGGGCGGCATCTTCATCTTCTCCATGACAGGCGTTGCCTTCATGGTGGGCGCGCTCTCCAACGTGCTGTTCTTCAACAAGACCGGGAAAATCGCAATCGCTGCCAACAATGGGGTCAGCGACCTCATCATTCCGGGATTCATCAAGATGTTCATTCCAGAATGGTTCGGCGCCATCTTCCTGATTTGCATGCTCGCGGCAGCCATGTCGACGCTGAGTTCCCAGTTTCACACCATGGGAACCGCAGCTGGGCGTGACCTGTACGAAAAAGCCATGAAAAAGAAGGGGAACACCATCCTCATCACCCGGTTCGGCATCCTCGCCGCCATCCTCATCAGCACCCTGATAGCTTGGGCGACAACCGGACTGCCGGCAGCAGAGGGGGTCATCGCAAAATTCACGACCGTTTTCTTTGAAATGACCTCCGCCACGTTCCTGCCCATCTACGTGGGCGCGCTCTATTTCCGCAACATGCCGAAGAAAGCCGCCATCGGCGGAATGCTGGCCGGATTCGCGACATGGTTCATATGGGTGTTCTTCATCCATGCCAACTCTTCCTTCTTCCTCCTGTGCAAGCTCTTTTTCGGTGTCGACAACCTCGTGGCGGGCACTGCAGCCGCCTGGATGTCCAAAATCGGAACGTCGTTCGTGGCATTGCCGGTGTCCATCCTTGTCACCATCGTGCTTTCACTGGCTTTCCGAAAGAAGGTCGATCTCTCCAAAGAACATCTTGACAAATGTTTCGAAGGCATGTGATACCCGGCGCAAATTGAATACTGAGGCGTGTCCCGGCGCAAGACAGCCTGGCACAAGGCACAACCTGGCGCAAGGCAGGCTTGATTTTCTGGTGGAATTGTGGTGAAATGATATGACATATCATTGCGATGATCCGGAAAGTAGGTTTGTCTTTTTCCAACCAGAGAGGGATTGCCGTCGGCTGAAAGCGGTCCCGTGGAAAAGCTGGCCGAAGTTCGCCGGTGAGCTGCCGGGGTGACAAGTAGTCCCGGCCGGTTCATCCCCGATACGGGATGCAGACGAGGGGGTCCGGAAACGGGCAATTTGGGTGGTACCGCGAGAAATCGTCCCATGAAGTGATTCATGGGCGATTTTTTTTGCAAAAAGGAGGAACCATGCTGGAGAAATTGGAAACCATGCGAACGGACGGCATCTCGGAAATCATGTCCGCAAAGAGCCTGGAACAGCTGCAGGACATCCGTCAGAAGCTGATGGGCAAAAAGGGGAAGCTGACTGAGATTCTGAAGGAACTTGGCAAGCTGGCCGCCGAGGAACGCAAGACCGTCGGCCGGCTGGCGAACGAGGTCAAGGAGGCCATCATCGCTGTGCTTGACCAGCGTCAGGAAGCCATCCTCGCAGAGGCGTCCGCATTCACCGGCGAGATCGATCTGACCAGGCC
>CAZFWQ010000163.1:0-6718 GCA_964522755.1 uncultured Oscillospiraceae bacterium
AATTCCGGCTTGGCAGGTGTTGGCTGAGAACTCGGGCTTAAGCGCCAGCGTGGCCCGAGTTACGAAGCCTACAGCTGCCTGCCGGAAACGCCGCAACCGACAAGCACCGCAACAGCACCGCAACCGGCGTTTGACACGCCGGGATCCATCTTGTATCATGAAGAAGCAAGAGGGTGGCAGGATGGTGCGCAATAAGTTCGAACAGTTTCTCCAGTATCGGCAAAGCCTGCTGATCCAGTACCGAATGGGCGATCTCACCAAGCACGAGTTCGTGCTTGAAAGTTTTCATCATCTCGAACATCTTGGCATAAATCCTTTCGAACGCATTGACAATGTGCGCAAGGCCATCTACAACTACCACTTCTACAATGTGCGCGCAAAATACTGGCAGCGCATGGCTGCCGCGGCGCGCATTTCCGAAGGCGAACGACAGGCATATCATGAAGCCTCGATTGATGAATACAAGATGAAGGACCAGGCAACGCTCAGGTTGCTGCGGCTCATCGAATTCAAGGGAGTCGAGGCCTATCCTGTTGTTGTTCATTCCAAAAAACTCAAGGAATCCCTGATTGAAATCCTACTCACGGATCCTGATGTCCTCATGGATGTCCGGGCCATTGCGCCGATGGATGCGGCCGTGGACGGCGACGACCTGGTTTTGCATACGCGCAGCACATCGATTGCCAATGTATTGAGGGAAAATGGCGTCTTTCACGAAAAAAAGCGCCACTCCCTGACAGGGCACTACATCAACCAGATGGAATGACCGGCAGACACGGACCGTGCGAACGCCGATATTGCGGGCACCGTCATGTTGCAAGTTAGCCGGACATTTGATAAGATTCGTTTGCGGCAGGCTGTCCGAGTCAGCAGCCGGTTCCGTGATGCCGTTGATTCATGACTTTTTTCAACACTGCCTTCAAAATGGTTCCAAAGGTTCCCGATCACCGTATGCAGTCACCGCACGCAATAGCAAGGAGGAATTCACATGATGAACATTCCCGTCACCCGACTTGGAATCGTCGCGGTCAGCCGCGACTGTTTTCCCGCATCCCTGTCCGGCGCCCGTCTCGGCAAGGTTGTCCGTTCCTGCGCGGCCCGCGGCTTGTCCGTATTCGCCGCAGGCACCATTGTGGAAAACGAAAAGGATGTCCTCAAGGCCCTGGATGAATTGAAAGGCGCCGGCGTCAACGCCCTGGTCGTCTACCTCGGCAATTTCGGTCCGGAGGGGCCTGAAACACTGCTGGCACAGAAATTCGCCGGTCCGGCCATGTTCGCCGCGGCATCGGAGGAAGCCGGGGACGATCTGTGCACTTCCCGCGGAGACGCCTACTGCGGCATGCTGAACGCATCCTACAACCTCGGTCTCCGCGGATTGCACCCGTATATCCCGGAATACCCGGTCGGGACGCCGGATGAAGTGGCCGGCATGATGGCCGATTTCGAGACAATCGCCCGCATTGTCCTGGGCGTCCGGAATCTGAAGATTTTCGGATTCGGACCGCGCCCCTACGATTTCCTCGCCTGCAACGCCCCCATCAAACCGCTCTACGATCTTGGCGTTGAAATCATGGAGAACTCCGAACTCGATCTGTATGAGTCTTTCAACAAGCATGCCAAGGACGCCAGGATACCAGGCGTGACGGCAGACATGGCCAGAGAGCTTGGAGCGGGAAACCTCTACCCCGCCATCCTCGGTAAGCTTGCCCAGTATGAACTCACACTGCTGGACTGGTATGAAGCGAACCGCGGCGCATCGGAATATGCGGTGTTCGCAAACAAATGCTGGCCCGCCTTCCAGACCATGTTCGGTTTCGTGCCCTGCTATGTGAATTCGCGCCTGGCGGCACGCGGCATACCGGTCGCATGCGAGACGGACATCTACGGGGCGCTGTCCGAATACATCCGCTCCTGCGCCACGCAGCAGCCCGTCACCATCCTCGATGTCAACAACACAGTGCCCTCGGACATGTTCGAGGAAAACCAGGCCGTCATCGGCTCATACAAGCAGACCGACCTTTTCATGGGCTTCCATTGCGGCAATACCCCGATGGGCTGCCTGAAGAACGGCGCCATGAAATTCCAGCTCATCATGAAGCGCCTGCTGGAACCGGACAGCGAGCCGAACGTTTCCCGGGGAACCCTGGAAGGCACGCTGAAAGCCGGGTCGGCAACCCTCTTCCGCCTGCAGGGAACCGCGGAAGGCCAGCTCAGTTCATATATCGCGCAAGGTGAAGTGCTTGATGTCGATCCCAAATCCTTCGGAGGCATCGGGGTCATCGCCATTGCGGAAATGGGCCGGTTCTACCGCCATGTCCTCATCGCGAAACGATATCCCCATCATGCGGGTCTGGCTTTCTCCCATGTCGGCAAAGTGGTGTTCGCGGCTCTCGGCCTGCTGGGAGTGACGCAGATTCAATACAACCGTCCCGCATCCCTGCCGTATGACGGCGAGAATATCTTCAACTGACCTTCCAGGAACGGGGCCGGTCCCATTCTAGTCATGACCGGCTCCGTTTCCATTCTTCGCACGACCGGCCCCGTTTCCATTCTTCGCACGACCGGCCCTGTTTCCATTCTTCGCACGACCGACCCTGGTCCCTTTCTTCGCACGACCGGCTCCGGTCCCGTTTTTTGGACGCCGGCCCCGACCCATATCATGAACAGGAATCCTTGATGCCGTTTCCAAAAGGGGGACTCCTCCATGCTCGAATCACTGAAAGAAACCGTTTTCCTCGCCAACCTCGCCTTGAGGGACCACGGGCTGATCCTGTTCACATGGGGCAATGTCAGCGCACTCGACCGGGAAACCGGTCTGGTGGTCATCAAGCCCTCCGGAGTGGAATACGGCGCGATGAAGCCCGAAGACATGGTTGTCGTCGATTTGGCGGGCAACCAGGTGGAGGGGGTACTGCGTCCTTCCTCGGACACGCCGACCCATCTTGTGCTATACAGGGAGTTCGGCGATATCGGCGGCATCGTCCACACACACTCGACCTGGGCCACCATCCGGGCGCAGGCGCGCCTTGGCGTTCCCGCATACGGGACCACGCATGCCGATTACTTCTACGGCGAAATCCCATGCACGCGCGAGATGAGCCCGCTTGAAATCGCGGGTGCCTATGAAGAGAACACCGGCCTGATGATCACGGAGGTTTTCCGGGAACGGAAAATAAGCCCCATGCAGGTTCCGGCTGTCCTGGTCAGTTCGCACGGCCCGTTCGCATGGGGGCGCGATGCGGGTGAAGCCGTGCACAATGCGGTGGTGCTCGAGCAAACCGCCCACATGGCCCATGAAACGGAAATGGCACACGCCGCACGCTTTCCAGGTGAAATACCCCAGCCCGTTTCCCAGGAACTCCTTGACCGCCATTTTCTGAGAAAGCACGGACCCGGCGCCTATTATGGACAAGCAGCCGGAAAGAAAGGGAAAAATCCATGAGCAAGAAATATGTCATAGGCGTGGACTTCGGATCTCTTTCCGGACGCGCCGTCCTGATAGAGGCCGCAACAGGCTTTGAAGTTGCCACAGCGGTCAAGGATTACGCGCACGCAGTCATCGAAACGATCCTTCCGGATGGGGTCACCCGCCTCGGACCCGACTGGGCTCTGCAGCATCCGTCAGACTGGATGGATGTTTTCGCGGAGACAATCCCTGCCGTGCTGCGAGATTCCGGCATTCCGGCGGCGGATGTCATCGGTGTCGGGGTGGATTTCACTGCCTGCACCGTCATGCCGACCGACAGCGCCGGAACACCGCTCTGCCTGAAGCCGGAATATGCCTCCCGCCCCCATGCGTGGCCGAAACTCTGGAAACACCACGCCGCGCAGGCCGAGGCGAATTACATCAACGAAACGGCCGTCAGCCGCGGAGAAAAGTTCGTCAACCGCTACGGCGGGAAGCAGTCTTCCGAATGGGCCGTTGCGAAGGTGCTCCAGATTGTCAATGAAGACGCTGAAATCTATGACGCGATGGACAGGTGGATAGAGGGAGCCGATTGGGTAACCTGGCAGCTGACGGGCAAGGAATGCCGCCAGATCTGCACAGCCGGTTACAAGGGCATCTGGCACAAGAAGGACGGCTATCCGTCCAAAGATTTCTTCAAGGCGCTGCATCCGAAACTGGAAAATTATGTGGAACAGAAACTATCCTCCGAACTGCTGCCACTGGGTGCCAAGGCCGGGGAAATCACTGAAGCTTCGGGCAGACTCACTGGGCTCGTGCCAGGGACGGCGGTCTGCGTGGGCAATGTCGACGCACATGTGTCGCTGCCTGCACTGGGCATCGTCGAACCCGGCAAGATGCTGATGATCGTGGGCACTTCCACATGCGACATCCTCCTCGGAAGCGAGGAGAAAATTGTCCCGGGCATGTGCGGTGTGGTCGAAGACGGCGCCATGCCTGGACATTTCTGCTATGAAGCAGGCCAGTCCTGCGTGGGAGACCATTTCGACTGGTTCGTGAAGACCTGCGTGCCCGCCTCCTACGCGGAAGAGGCCAAGGGAGCCGGCATCGGCATCCACAAGCTGCTCCGCGAAAAGGCCCGCACCCTGAAACCCGGTGAAAGCGGCCTGATCGCGCTGGACTGGTGGAACGGGAACCGTTCGGTCCTGGTGGACGTGAACCTGACAGGCCTGATGATCGGCATGACCTTGTCCACGAAACCGGAAGAAATGTACCGTGCCCTGATAGAAGCAACGGCATACGGCAACCGCATCATCATCGAAACATTCCGGGAAAGCGGCGTGCCTGTCAACGAACTGTACGCATGCGGCGGAATCGCTTCGAAAGACGATTTCATGATGCAGATCTACGCCGACGTGACCAACATGGACCTGCGCATCAGCGCGTCCGACCAGGCGCCGGCCCTTGGGGCGGCCATGTTCGCAGCTGTCGCGGCTGGCGCGGAACGCGGGGGGTACGCCTCCATCGTGGATGCTGCCGCGGTCATGGGCAAGGTGCGGGACAAGGTATTCCACCCGATTCCGGAAAATGTGACGGCCTATGACAGGCTGTATGCCGAATACAAGCTGCTGCACGATTTCTTCGGCCGCGGCGGCAACGATGTGATGAAGCGGCTCAAGCTGATTCGTTCCGAAGCCAAGGGATACTCCTGACGCTTCGGAAACTGCAGGATTCTTAAAAACTCGGGTGGCAGGCTTCCTGCTCCCGGGTTTTGTTTTTCCAAAAATGCTGTGTGAATTTGGTTTATTTAGGCTCTGCTGACGAAATAGCCTGAACAGCCATACCATTCAAGCATGATTCAAGCTTCAGTCGACCGGCAGGTTTTCCATCAGGAACTCCGTTTCCTTCAATTCGTTCATTTCGAGTCCCGGCAGGTCGCGGATGGAGTTGAAACCGAATGCCCGGAGGAATTCCGTCGTCGTTTCAAAGAGGAACGGTTTCCCGGGAGTATCATCACGCCCCGCTTCCCGAACCAGGTTCTTCTCCTGCAGTTTTAAAAGCACACCGTCTGAACTGACGCCGCGGATCTGTTCTATGACCGCCCTCGTGGCGGGCTGCCGGTACGCGATGATGGAAAGCGTCTCATAGGCCGCCTGTGTCAGCCCGGGTGTTTTCCGCACGGTTCCGAGCTGAACGATGTAATCCGCATAAGCCGGCTTCGTGCACAACTGCCAGGTCCCTCCCAATTCCCGGAGCATGAGGCCTCTTGCGTTGTTGAGCAAGTCCCCGGCATAGTGTTCCAGTATGCCCTGCATGGTTTTCTTGTCCTGGGAACAGATATCCGCCAGTTTTTCCAGCGGCACCGGATCTCCCGCCGTGAAGAGGACGGATTCGATGATGCATTCAATCTCCCTTATCGTCAGCATGTCCTGCCATTTCTCCTTCCGTGTCCGCATGCGGTTTCACCGGGTTGACTCCAAGGACCGGATCGATGTATATCTCGGAAAACATGGCTGGCTGATCCAGTGTGGCCCGTCCAAGCTTGACGACTTCGAGCATGGCCAGGAATCCAGTGGCGACTTCGAGACGGGACTTCACCCGGCTGTCGAAAAGCTGGGAAAAACGCAGTCTCACGCCTGAAGCCAGATTTGCGAGTCCGTGCAGAATCTCCCGGATCTTCGACTTCAGGGAAACCTTCTCGTTGTCAAGTATCCGCGCAAGCTTGCCTCTTGACTGATTCATCCTGGCGCGCAGCAGCATCATGACGGTTTCATACCGCTCCCGCAGGAGCACCGGAGACAAGTCGAATATCTGTTCCCTTTTCACTTCCGGCAGCGGTTCCGGCATCTTGTAAAAAACGCGGCTCCATTGTTCCCCTCGTTCCGCGAGAACCGCGGCGAATTCCTTGTGCCGGCGGTAGGCCTCCAGCTTGCGGACCAGCACTTCCCGCGGATCCTCAGCCGACTCGTCTTCCGGCTCTACATAAACAGGAAGCAGCATGCGTGATTTGATGTGCAGCAGGGTTGCGGCCATGACGAGGAATTCGCTGGCCACTTCCAGATCAAGTTCCTGCATGGACTGCAGGTAATCGAGATATTGATCCGTAATCATGAGGATGGGGATGTCATACAGGTCAATCTGGTTCTTCTCGATGAGGTGGAACAACAGATCGAACGGACCCTCGAATTTATCCAGCTTCAGCGTGCAGGCCTCTGTCAGGGAACTTTTCATTGCTGTGCCAACCTCTCCGGCGGTTTCGTTCTTCCAACCATGTTATCGGAAAACAGGACGGGTGTCCAGCAACGGCTTTGA
>CAZFWQ010000163.1:6818-8433 GCA_964522755.1 uncultured Oscillospiraceae bacterium
TGTCAGGTTCCGTTCGCCGTCCCTTTGCGACCGGTATGCAAAAAGAGGTTCGGATAATGCGGTTGTGTATGCACAACACCAATGGAAACGGCCTTGGAAAGCGGGTATGATTGAATTTGTGCTGATTCACCTGAAAAACGGGTAAGATAGGTTTGTAGGCAGATTCCCTTCAAATGCCCATGTCATGTGATTTTCATGAACATTGCAGGCCCATGGCGGATGATTGGACAAACATGAAGAATACAATCCGTAAATTCCTGATCGGATCTCCCCTGAGGAGCGATGCCATCGCCGCCTCATTCATTCCGATTCAGGCGTCCGGCGCGGGCACCTGTCTCCCGAAGAAAACCACCTGCATCCTTTCTTGCATTGCAGGCAGGAAACAGCAGGTTCCCCCAGCCGGGCCTTTTCACCCCAGCGGGCATCCGTCAGAAAATCTTTCCCGATCGCCGCAAAATCTGCCCAATCGTTTTCGATGAGCCACTGCGCCCGTTCCGGCGTCCGGATGGCGTTGACGACGATGACGGGAATGCCGACTGCCTTGTGAATGGATGCCCCGCCCCAGACTATCCAATTGAAGGGGAATTCTTCCGGCACCTCAGGTTTGCCTTCCTCGTGCCCGGAGGCTGAAACATGCAGCAGGTCGAACCCGTTTGCCTCAAGGTGTTTCGCGGCGGCAATGCCGCCTGCGAGGTCCGGTTCGTTGCACCCGATGCGGATGGAAAGGATGAAATCATCCCCGCAGGCGGCCCGTATCGAACGGCCGGTTTCAATGTGAAGGCGGAGGCGGTTTTCAAGGGTTCCACCGTATTCATCCGTCCGGTGATTGTCCAGAGGGGATGCGAACTGGCTGAGCAGGTACCCATGGGCGCCATGCAGCTCGACTCCCGCAAAACCCGCGGTTTTCGCGCGCAGGGCCGCCTTGGTGAACGCTTCGGTTATTCCGGCTATCTCCCCGATTGACAGTTCGCCTGAGTCAGCCGCCTTCCCGTGCCTCGCGGAAGGCCCCTTGGGCACCGGCGCACCGTGATGAACCGCCTTCCAGCCGGCGTGGTGAATCTGCACAAGCGGCAAGGCTCCCGCTTCCCGGCAGCAGTCCGCCAGGTCCTTCATTCCCTGTATCTGACCGTCATCCCATAATCCAAGCTGGTCCATGGACAGCTTGCCGTCCGGCGCGACACAGGTTGCCTCCACCACCACGATGCCCGCGCCCCCGGCCGCCCTGGCGGCGTAATGGCGCCTGTGGCTCTGCGAAACAAGCCCATCCTCGCCCGACCAGCCGAAACAGACCATGGGCGGCAATACCACGCGATTTTTCACGATTCGTCCCTTTATGACAGCTTCTGAAAATAAACCAGCCATCTCATTGCCCTTCTTCCTTCTCATTGCCCTTAAGGTTTCTTCAATCCAATCATGATATACTTTGATTCACAACGGTCTCATTATAGCAGAAAGTGAACCACGGAGAACTGAAATGCTGACAGAGAAAAAACTGGACGAGGCGTATGGGAATGCACTGATTGTACCGTTCGACGACCAGTCCAAATATATCATCTTCAGTGATGCCCACCGGGGAGACAACAGTGCCGCGGATGAATTTGCACATAACCAGAGC
>CAZFWQ010000164.1:0-5297 GCA_964522755.1 uncultured Oscillospiraceae bacterium
GGATGTCGATGTTCCTGAGCTTCAGCGCCTCCCTGGCCATCAGGGCCACCCCGTACCCCGTCGCCTCGGTCCTTCCCAGCGAACCACCCAGCTTCAGCGGTTTCCCGGTAATCGCAGCGAAAGTGAGCTTGCCGTTGAGCCTGCTGTATTCATCCAGCATCCATCCCATTATCTTGCTGTTGGTGTTTACATCGGGTGCGGGAATATCTCTCTCCGGGCCAATCACGGATGCAATATTTTCAATGTACACCCGGCTGAGCCGCTCAAGTTCACCCTCCGACAGTTCCTCCGGGTTTACAACAACCCCGCCTTTGGAACCGCCGTATGGAATCCCGACCAATGCGCATTTGAATGTCATCCACATGGACAAAGCCTTGATTTCGTCCAGATCAACCTGGGGATGAAAGCGGATGCCCCCTTTGTAGGGTCCCAGCGCGTCATTGTGCTGGCATCTGTATCCTGTGAAAGACCTCACCTTCCCATTGTCCATTTTCACGCGGAAACTCGTGATGAGAATCTTTTCAGGCTCTCTCAAAACTTCATACACCTCATCCGGGTAATCCAGGATCCTGCATACTTCCCTTATCCTTGTCTGAACGGAAACAAACGGATTTTGGTTTTCTCTTTCGCCCACACCCACCCCTTATTTTCCTCCGGGAAAAGCCCGCAACACCTATTTCGCCTTGCAGTCCCTCATCCTTCCGATCATGGTCGTATTTCAAGGCTCATCGGTGCCGCTGCGTAACCCGAGTCCCGTGTGAAAATCTCAAAACACAACTTCAAACTCAACGTGTCCTGTGAACCCTTCGATGGTTACAGTTTCCGTTTCGGCATCGTAGCATCCGCAGCTGACGGAAACAGCCTTCGTGCACTCGCAGGGATGCGGGATCCTTACAATCAGTTTTTCCGGCATCTTTCCCCCTTCAAGGCTGACACTTGCCTTGATTCTGCCGACCCCGACCCTGGATTCCACACGGCAGTTCAGGGTTCCGAAGTGGGACTTTGCCCCCTCCACTGAAATGGCCTTGCCGTCCTGCAGCCATGCGCGCGGCACGCCCGGCAGGATTTTCAGGTCGCGGCCGTCCTCGATGTACAGCATCCAGCGGCATCGCATCAGGAACCAGGTCTCTTCATGCAGCTTATGGGGGCTCGCATGGAAGAAATGCTCCCAGAAGGAGTATGTCCCCCTGTCCGCAAGGGCGGCGAACCCGTTGTAGAATTCGCTCAGGAACGCTTTCACCTCGCCGCGGAGCAGGTTGTTGTAGCAGTGCGGGCTGTAATAGGGCTGAGAGAAGGCGAGATTCCGCGAGCACAGGAACTCCGCGAAATAGTCTGCGATGAAACCTGCCATCTGTTCCCTGGGGTCAATCACTCCGTGGAGAATCAGGTACTGGACATTCAGGATGTCCCGGATGGTGTTGGTTCCGTGGGAATACCAATTGCCGCCTTCGGCATAAAGCGTAAGGGGACCCGGATATTCGGTCCAAGGTGCAACGGTGGGGATCCATCGGCCGTTCCCGAGCGGGATGACCGGTGAGTTTGCCATGTTCTCCACCAGTGAATCACGGATGTCCTGCTTCAGCTCGATGGCAAGGGAACGATATTTGGCGGAAGCCTCCGGATCTATCTTTTCAAGGATATCGGCTGCCCCGACAAATCCGGCATAGGCGCCGGAGTTGAGCATGAAGGAGTGGTACGGGTCGTTCGGGTCGGCAACCTTGCCGTCGATCATGCCGTACCCTTTCAGGCGGAGTTTTTCGTCAAGGTTGCCTTCACGCCACCGGATCGTGTATTCGCATGCTTTCCTGACAGATTCGGCAACAGATTTTGCCCATTCAATCCCGGCACCGTACCGGTAGTGTTCGCCAAGCGACCAGAGGGTGAACCCTGTTTCCAGCATGTAGCCGCCGAAGTTCTGCATGAAGCCGTCCTCATGCTGCTTTTCCACGAAATACTGCAAAGCGCGTTCGGCAAGCCGGGTTTTGCCCATGGAGTCAAGGAACTGTTCGCCGGGGGAGCTTTCGGAGCCGATGGCAGTGTAGACACCGACGATGGGCACCACCGGCTTGTCGGGTTCCAGGCCGAAATAGGCGATGTCGATATGCAGCAGGCCTGCACGGATCATCTCGTCGATGCGCGTTTCCGGGACGGAGATTTTCGCGCCGCCCTCGAGCTTTCCCTGCCAGAATGCCTTGCATTCAGCAAAACGCAGGTCATAATCATTCTTTATGAGCGCTGCGGCCCGTTCCGCGCCGATCGGGGAATGCGGGAGCTTGAAAACGTACTCAATCTTCTCTCCCGGCTGGATGAGGACGCACATTTCCTCCTGCGGAACAGGTTCGCCGTCCAAGGTCGCAGCCATGAACACTTTGCCGTTCGCCAGTATGCCGAAACCGGTTTTGCCATCGTACCGGGGCAGATCGAATTTATATTTTCCCCTGTCGTCATACTCCCTGAAAGTGAGTGGATCCGGTATCCTCACAAAGCTGTAGCGCGGCACGCTGCAGGGGTTCACAACTTCAATCCGGATGTACATGACCGTTTCTTCCTCGCGGTGAAGTTCCCCATCCATCACGCTGTCGACGCGTTTCTGCTGTTTCTCGGTAAACATGCACCCGGCGCCATAAGCGTCGGCGGCATACATGTCCGTGCCGCGCACATGTCCCGCATCCAGCGGGCTGAACTCGTTGGTCACGAAGTACCGGGTATTGTAGCGAATTTCCGCATCGATGCCAGTTACATTGAGGATGGGGAGAACTCCGTCCTCAAGCCTGCGCGTCTGGTTTTTTTCGCATCCGATGCCGCGACCCGCCATGAAGCAGTACTCCACGTTCGCCTCGCCCAGTTCGGGAACTTTCTCATTGATATAAAAGAACCTTGGGGAGACAGTATCCCATGATTCTGCACAGTAGTCACGGATACCCACTTCGAAAATCCTGAAATCTCGTGAAGTGCCCAGCCAAGTTGGGGATTCCAGCTTGCGAATGCCATCGATGCAATGCTCGTAACTCTCTTCCGGAGCAGCCTCTATGCTTTCCAGGATGCTCTTTCCGCAGCGATTTTCGATGTCTGCGGAAATATCGCAGTAGCTGCGGCAGTCTTGCGCGAGGGTGACGGCGGCGTCATACTGCGGAATGTATATCTGATGTTTCGCATTGACATCCCTCAGGAAGAAGCTGAAGCCGACGCATTCGGTTTTCACGCTGACCAAGGTCGCATACGCCCCGGTGCCCACCATGGCATCGGATATTTCAATCTCCAGCCTGTATGGGGCATCGCCGCAGAGGCAGAACTCCTGGCCGGCCGTTTCGCAACCGCAGCTGGCGCTCATCCCGGCCAGCTTGCCGTGACTGACCGTGATTCGGCCGTCTGAAACCATGTCCTTGAAAAGTACTGCTATTTTCCGGTTCATGGGCACACCTCTTTCTTTCTCTGAGATCCTCTAGATTTCATTAACTTTCCATTCGTCCCCAAAAGCCTTCAGTCCTCATGAGTCTTCATTCCTCAATAATCTCCAGTCTTCCTGTTTCACACATGAATACCCGAATCAATAATTCAGTTCAAACTCGGCAAGCCCGTCAAAACCGTCGAAAGTCACTGTCTCGGCAGTGCTGCAATATACGCCGCCAATGGCCTCGCATGCCTTGAGATGATGCGGGTGCGGAATACGGATGCTCACTTTTTTAGGAATGGCGCATCCATTTCGTTCAAGCCTGACAGACCCTATGATCCTGCCGCTTTCAAGCTGCGACTCCACGCGCACCGACAATTTTCCGTACCGGGAGGCCATTCCATCGAAGGAGATGATCTTTCCGTTTTCCAGCCAGGCCCGCGGCACTCCGCCAAGCAGGAGCAGTTCGCCAAAATCATCGATGTAGAGCATCCACCTGCAGCGCATCAGGAACCAGCCTTCTTCATGCGTCTTGTGCGGGCTGACCTGGTACAGGTGTTCCCAGAACGTGTACGTCTCGCGGTCTGCGAGGGCTGACATGTTGTTATAGAATTCGCTCAGGAACGCCCCGACCTGGCCAAGCTTGATATGTGTATACGGATGCAGGCAGTAATATGGCTGGCTGAAGGCCACATTGTCAATGGAAAGCATATCGGTGAACACATTGCTGATGAATTTGATGAAATTGCTGTCCGGCGGCAGAATCCCGTTTGTCACAAGGTAATGACCTCCACCGAGGTTGTCGTCCTCGATGACCATCGAACCGTGGGTATAGCAGGTACCGCCTGCTGAAAACTGGCTCTGCAGGCCGATGACGTTCAGTTCCGGCCAAAGGCTGACAGTCGGGCACCATGTTCCATCGGATAGCGGCACGACAGGCGCTATGGCAAAACTTTCATACAGAGATTCCAGGATGTTCAGCTTCAGTTCTTCCGCAAATGCGCCAATCCGGTCCGCTTCCTGCGGATCGACAATCCTGAGGACATCGGCGACGCTTCTCAGGCCGCCATAAGTCGTCGCGTTCAGCATGTAGGATCGGAAGGGATGCTCGCAGTCTGCAACTTTGCCGTATATCAGGCCATAGCCCCTGCCACGCAAACTCTCGTCGTAGCTTTCCGCGGCCCAGCGCATGATGTAGTCACAGCCGCGAATCAAGTTCCATTTGACGGATTCCAGCCAGCCAATGTCGTTTGTATATTTGAAATGCTCGGCGGCGTTCCACAATGCGCATCCGGTCTCCGACATGTATGTCTGGAAGTTCTGCATGAATCCATCCGGCCGCTGTTTTTTAATGAAATACATGATTGCGCGCTCAGCCAGTTTCGTATCCCCTATCGACTCAATGAACTGGATGATTGGAGTGCTCTCGGTACCGATCGGCGTATACACGCCGACAACCGGCGCTACTGCGTCATCCGGCTCATTTCCGAAGCAGACCAGGTCCAGGTGCAGAAAACCGGCCTTCATCATTTCTTCTATCCGTTGTTCGGGCAGATGGATATCGGCGATCCGTCCAAGCTTTTTCTCCCAGAAGGCGACACACTCCGCCAGCTTCTGATCAAAACAGGTGCGCATGAGCTGCTCCGCCCGTTCGGCGGGAATCGGCCTGTGCGGGATCTTGCAGAGATAAACCGCTTTCCCTCCCGGCTGCAGCAAAACCGAGGAATCCACCTCGGAAAATGGCTTGCCGTTCAGCGTGCAGGTCATGAAAACCCGGCCGCTTCCGGTAAACGCGTCAAAGCCATCCTTGAACGCAATGGGATGGACGCTCATTTCGGGTATGGCAAACACATTCGGCTGCGGCAGGCGCATGAAGGCGTATCGCGGCACCTTTGCGGTATTCACC
>CAZFWQ010000164.1:5311-6084 GCA_964522755.1 uncultured Oscillospiraceae bacterium
TCTACCCGCAGATAAATCACTGATTCATCATCGCGGAAAATCTCTCCGTCATGAATCCGGTCAGTTTCTTCCTGCTGCCGAACAGTTTTTTTCGTGGGGTGCGCCGCGTATTTATCCGAAATGAGGAAATTTGTCCCTTTTAGGTTTTCCTCGACAAGCGGTGCAATCTCATTCGTGACAAACATCTTCTGCTCATATCGAATGTCGTCATCTATGCTCAGCACATTGAGAATGGGCAAAACCCGCTTCTCAAGCCAACGCGTCACCTGATAGCGGGTACCGATGCCCCTGCCCGCGAAATAATCGTACTCGATCGGCGCCTCGCCCATTTCCGGATAACGCACACGGGTGTGATGATACATGGGTATGATTGTGTCCCAGAGATCGCTGTCCCTGACTACGGCATGAGGAGCGACCTCGAACATCCTGACATCACGGCTGAGTCCGAGCCAGATCGGGCAGCGCATGTTCTTTGTCTTGCCCGCGGCCTTTTCAAAGCTTTCTTCAGGATCAAGTTCAAGTTTCTCTAATTTAGCGACCCGTCCGCCAGCCCTGATCCCCTTCACGATATCATCATAGCTGCGCTTGTCTCCCGCCTCCGTGACAACCGCATCGTATTCCGGGATATAAACCGGGGAAGACGAACTGATGTCCCGCAGGAAAAAGCTGAACGGATTCCTGTCGGCACGGACCGTCACGATGGTTCCGAATGCGCCCGGATCGGTCTTGGCGCCGGATATCCACCTGCCCATTTCGTCGCCATCCATAGCGAT
>CAZFWQ010000164.1:6094-7940 GCA_964522755.1 uncultured Oscillospiraceae bacterium
GATATCCACAGTTCGAGCCGCTTTTCGCCGTTTCCCGAAAAAGAAAAAACTGTGCCGGCAGATTCATTTCCTGAACAAGGGGATCTGGTGCCAGCAGCTTCTTTTCCATCGAGAACGAAAATGGCCCCTTCGTTCATCAACGCGACATGTCCCTTTATATCACCTGTTTTCCACAATACGGATACGTGCTTATCCATAAGTCCTCTCCCCTGCCGACTGCGGTATGGATGCATCAGAAGATCAGTTCAAACTCAGAGTATCCTTCGAAGCAGTCAAATGTGACGGTCTCATCGCAGGCACAGTAGCTGCCGGCCGTTACGGCGCATGCTTTTTTGCCTTCGGGATGCGGAAGACGGACTGTGAGGATCCCGGCAGCCGGGCATTCTCCACTGTCCACATTGACTTTCACGGAGATCCGGCCTACTCCGACCTTGGATTCCACCCTGAAGCTCACCTTGCCGAAGTAGGACTTCAGATTCTCCACATCGATGACCTTGCCGTCTTCAAGCCATTTCCTCGGAACCATGGAAAGCAGGTTAAGCCGTCCTTCCGCAAATTCCTCAAGGCAAAGCATCCAGCGGCAGCGCATCAGGAACCATGTCTCCTCATGCAGCTTGTGCTGGCTCGCATGGAAGTAGTGTTCCCAGAAGCTGTAGCTTTCCCTGTCGGCCAGCGCCGCAAATCCGCTGTAGAACTCCTTCAGGAATGGTTTGACTTCACCCCGCTTCGCATGGATGTATGGATGGGGGCTGTAATAGGATTGCGAGAAGGCCGTATTGTTCAGGGTAATGTACTCCGTATAGTAATCCATGATGACGCCGGCGATCGGTTCGGTGGGGCTTATCACTTCCTGAAGGACCAGATAGGCCGCGCCCGTCATGTCCCTCGCATTGAAAATGCCGTGGGTGTACCATTTACCACCCTTGGCATACTGGCTTACCGGGCCGACGTACTCGGTCCACGGCGAGAAGGAGGGGAACCATGTTCCGTCACCCATGGGAAGCACCTGCGACACAGCCATGCTTTCCCGGAAAGATTCGCGGATGTTTTCCCTCAGTTCGGCAGAGATGGCGGCGTATCGTTCCGCTCGTGCGGGATCGCAGCCGGCGAGCATTTCAGCGGCCCTGGACAGGCCGATGTAGGTACCCGCGTTAAGCATGAAGGAATGGAAGTGATCTTCCGGATCCGCGATCTTGCCTGAGATCATGCCGTAACCTTTGCCGCCCTTGAGTTCATCCCCAAGGTTCTGTTCGCGCCACCGGACAAGGAACTCGCAGGCTTTGACGATGCAGCCGCTGACAGACTCCACCCATGCGGCGTCCTTCGTCAGGCGGAAATGCTCACCCATCGTCCAGAGCGTGCTTCCGGTCTCCAGCATGTATCCGCCGAAGTTCTGAATGAACCCGTCCTCATGCTGCTTCTCGACAAAATAGGCAAGGGCGCGCGCAGCCAGGCCATGCATGCCCATCGCGTCAAGGAACTGGATTCCGGGAGAGCTTTCCGAACCGATGGCCGTATATACGCCGACAATGGGCACGACCGGCCCATCGGGATTCTTTCCGAAGTAGCCCACGTCGATATGGAGAAGGCCGGCCTTGATCATCTCCTCAATCCTTGTCTCGGGAAGTGAGATTTTCGCAGCCCCGGCGAGTTCATTGCGCCAGAAAGCCTTTGCCTCAAGGAATCTTGCGTTATAGTCCACCTCGCCCAGTTTCCGGGCGCGGTCCGGCGCCAATGGCTGGTGCGGGATCTTGATGACATAGGTCAGCTTCTGCCCGGGGGCGAGGAGCACGGCCATCTCGTCATGCGGAACCGGCCTGCCTTCCACCGTTGCGATGGCGCAAAC
>CAZFWQ010000164.1:7950-8416 GCA_964522755.1 uncultured Oscillospiraceae bacterium
TGCCAGTTTCCGAATAGCTTGTAAAGCCTGTTTTTCCGTCATAAAGCAGCTTGGGCGCGGTTTTGTCATATTCGCGCCACGGAACCGGGTCGGGCAGCTTGACATAGCTGTATGCCGGTGCCTTGAGCGTGTTTTCCGCGACAATCCGGATGAACATGACCGTTTCTTCTTCACGGTGAAGTTCTCCGTCCAGCAGCCCGTCGACATGTTTCTGCTGTTTTTCCGTAAACATGTGTCCCGCGCCATATGCGTCGGCGGCATACATGTCTGTGCCGCGAAGGTGTCCGCTGTCCAGCGGACTGAATTCCAGCGTCGCGAAGAACTGCATGCCGTATTGGATGCCCTCGTCTGAATTCCATGCGTTCAGGATGGGCATGTATCCTTCCTCGAGCCGCTTTGTGACTTCATGCCTGCATCCTATGCCCCGCCCCGCCATCATGCTGTATCGCGGCTCATGATTCTTCAT
>CAZFWQ010000165.1:0-8396 GCA_964522755.1 uncultured Oscillospiraceae bacterium
GGCACGACAATCATATAAAATTTACCGATAATCATATCAGTTATTTGCTGTCTGCCTATGCAGAAACGCAGCTCACGATGGAGCTTTCCTACTGCATGAACGGGCACTGCCCGCAACAGCATCAATTTACAACATATTCCATCAATTACAGTATGCCAGAGAATGACAAAACCTGCACGTTATATCATAATAGAAAGATGACATCCCGAAGAAGACATCCCGGTTCACGGCGTCCCTGTTGGGAATATATAGATGATCGGCTGATGATCCTTGCGGAGGGAAAAGACGGATTCCACAGCTGTCAGACAATCGTCCGGCTTTGATGTATCCGATAAAAGAAGGATCATCGGAACCCGATGGGGCAATGATTGTCAAATATCCGGCAAGAGAAGCCATATTGCAGGAAAGGAGCCATTTTCCTTGATAGAAGTGAAATCACTGACCAAGGTATATCAGAACGGGACCCTGTTCGTCGAGGCGCTGAGCGGCATCAACATGCACATCGGGCAAGGCGAGTTCACTGCCATCATGGGACCTTCCGGTTCCGGCAAGTCAACCATGATGAATATCCTCGGATGCCTGGACAGGGCTACTGAAGGCACTTATCATCTGGAGGGCGTGGATGTGTCGAAAATGGATGACAACGCCCTGGCCGGCATACGCAATTCAAAAATAGGTTTTGTGTTCCAGACATTCAACCTGCTGCCGCGCATATCGGCGCTTCGCAACGTTGAACTGCCGATGCTGTATGCCAGCGTCAGCCCGAAGGAACGGACGCGAAGAGCCACGGAGGCACTGGCGAAGGTGGGCCTTGAAGACCGCATGCACCACAAGCCGAATGAGCTGTCCGGCGGACAGCGCCAGCGTGTCGCCATCGCGCGCGCACTTGTGAACACACCGGCCGTCATCCTCGCGGATGAGCCTACGGGGAATCTCGACAGCATCTCGGGCGAGGAGATCATGGTCATTTTCCAGCGTTTGAACCGGGAAGGGGTCACTGTCATCATCGTGACGCATGAACCTGAGATCGCCGCGCACACGCACCGGCGCATCGTGTTCCGCGACGGGCGCATCCAGGCGGACGAACTGCACGAAAACCCGGTGGATGCGATAGTGGAACTGGCGCGGATGCAGCGGGATGCCATGCATACGCTGGCTGGAGATAGGGCGAAATGATTTTTTTCGAGGCCCAGGACAAAAAACAGCAACATGGTGGTGCTTTCAATAACGCGTGATACTGTAATCACTGCAACGGAATGACATAAGGTATTTTTTGGAGGATATGAACGATGAAGAAGCGCAAATGGTGGATTCCTGTTTTACTTTTGATTTTGCTAGGCGCCGGTTATGCCGCGGTACGAATTTTCGGCAGCGGCGGCAACACGGCCGTCATCGCGGGGACGGCAGAGGTCTTGAAAGGGAAGCTGGAGGCGACAGTCTCCGCGAATGGAACCCTGGTGGCGAAAGATCTCCGTGACGTTTATGTCGAGTCCCCCGTGAAAGTTCTCGATATCCTGGTAGACAAGGACAAGCCCGTGAAAAAGGGAGAGCCTGTCCTTTCCGTCGACATGGCCGATCTGACGTATCAGCTGGAACAGGCGCGTCTGAATCGAGACAGCCAGGAACTCACCCTCCGGCGCGTACGCGACATCAATGTGTCTCAAAGCCTGCAGACGCTTCAGCTTTCGGTGAAGCAGGCGGAAGCCGTTCTCGCTTCCGACCGTGAAAACCTGGCCCGGGCGAAGGCGGATTATGACACCAATAAAAAGCTTCACGACAGCGGGACCATTTCCGACAGTGAGTTCCAGCGGATAGACCGGATTTGGCAGGATGCGCAGAATCGCATCTCCATTTCTGAAATCAGCCTGTCCTCGGCCAAAGCCAACCTGGCAAGCAGCCAAAGCACCAGCACGAGAACCGATGACCAGCGCGCGCTGGACATAGCCACCCAGGAAAACATGTTGAAAATGCAGGAATTGACCCTGAAGAACCTGGAAGACCGCATCGCCCGTGTCGAGGCGTCCGTGAAAAGCCCGATTGACGGCGTGGTCACGGTCATGAATGCCGTGAAGGGCGTGACACTCAATGCCGCCCAGCCTGCGTACCGGGTTTCAGACGTTGGCACGCTGGAAGTGGACGCGGAAGTGAAGGAAGTCGAGGCTCGCCGCATCCATGTGGGCCAGAAGGTGGAAATAACCGGAGACGGCATCGATGAAGCCGTGAAGGTCGAAGGCCTCGTAACCGGAATCTCCTCCACGGCCTACATTGTCCGGAATACCACGGGAGAGGAAACCGTTGTCGGGATCACCGTGACGGTGGACAATCCACCGGAAGGACTGAAACCGGGCCTGACGGTGACGAACCGCATCATCACCGATACGCGCACGGACGTGCCGGTCATCCGCTATGCGATGCTGGCTGAAACGCCCGAAGGCAAAGCGGCCGTGTTCCTTGTGAAGGACGAGTATGCCGTCCTGGTGCCGATTGAGCTTGGCATTACTTCCGATCTGAATATTGAGGTGACCAAAGGGTTGGCCGGCGGCGAAACGGCTGTCCTGAATCCTCCCCAGACATTGAAGGATGGCATGAAGGTTGTCATCGTCGCCGCCAAAACCAGCGTATTCCCCGGAGGAATGAGATAATGAGCCTGTTCGAAATCCTGAAGCAGTCCCTGGAGAGCCTGCGGGGAAACAAGCTTCGTTCTTTCCTCACGATGCTCGGCATCATCATGGGCGTATTTTCCATCATCGCCATTGTGGCGACCGGCAATGCGATCAAGTCCTATGTGAATGCCGAGTTTGAAAAAATCGGCTCGAGCACCGTAGGGGTCAGCACAAAAAACGGCGGTCCCATAGACAACATGACTATTGAAGACGTGGAGATCATCCGTGACGCCGTTCCGGACCTCAAGAATGTTGCCCCCTATTACAGCGGCCGGGGCGGATCCATCCTGATCGGGACCAAAACCCGCATGATATTGTTCAACGGCGTGATTCCCGCTGCACGCGACCAGTCTTCCATGGACCTCCAGGAAGGTCGGTATATCAACGAATCCGATGTGAAGACAAGGGCGAAAGTCTGCCTGATCAGCGCTTCAACAGCCTATTCCGTCTTCCGCCGCACGAATGTCGTGGGAGAGAAATTCAATTTCAAAGTGCGTTCCGGGGCCACCACTTCCCTGATGGTGGTCGGGATCATTGACAGTCAAATCGATTCCCTGTCCGCCATGTTCGGGGACGAAGCGCCCGTGTCAGTCACCCTGCCCATCACCACTGCCATGGAACTCGTGGGGAGCAAGGAGGTCACGGAAATACGCATCGTCATGACGGACAATTCCATGCTGAAGGTCGCCGGGGTCAGCGCGGTACGCGCATTGGAATTCGTCAAGGGCGTGAAGGACGCATATATTGCGACAAGTTCTGATGACATCCTCGGCCAGCTAAACAACATCCTTGCCATGATCCAGCTGGCATTGGGGATTATCGCAGCCGTCACATTGGCGGTCGGCGGCATCGGCATCGTGAACATCATGCTCGTCTCCGTTACCGAGCGCACTCGGGAAATCGGCGTGCGCAAGGCGCTCGGGGCGCGCAAACGGGACATCGTCCTGCAGTTCGTGGCCGAAGCGGTGCTGATGACGGGCATTTCCGGATTCATCGGCATTGCGATGGGCGTGGCGGCGGGTTCCATCATCTCGGCCGTCATCAAGATACCCCCCGTGGTGGATTTTGTGACGGTCATCCTTGCTTTCCTGTTTTCACTCGTCCTGGGCCTCGCATTCGGCGTCTATCCCGCGAAACGCGCGGCGGATCTTGATCCGATCGAGTCGCTGCGATATGAGTGAGTTCGGCCGGGTAAACGCATCCGCAATCACGAGCAAATGGAGGAACAGGAACGTGGGTTATATCACTGACATCAGAAGAAGCGTCGGACACGCCCCGCTGTTCATGCCGGGCGCCGGCGTTTTTTTCATCGGCGGCGAGGGGCGTGCCCTGCTGCAAAGGCGCAGTGACAACGGCCTGTGGGCCGGTACCGGCGGAGCGATGGAATTCGGGGAGACTTTTGAGGATACTGTCCGCCGCGAAGCGTTTGAAGAAGTTGGGCTGCTTGCAGAAAAACTGGAGCGGCTGAATGTCTATTCGGGCGAAGAAATGCATCATGTCTATCCGAATGAGGATGAAGTGTACGTCGTCAGTGTCATGTTCATTTGCGAAAAATATTCCGGAACTTTGGCCATTGACCCGGAAGAGTGCCTGGATGCACGGTTCTTCTCATTGGATGAATTTCCGGAAGATCCTGATGTGCATCCGACAGACAGGCCAATGGTACATGACCTGGCGTCATGGATGAAGAACCGGGAAATGACCCGGCTGCCGAAGACTGGTCATGCCGGGGAAAACAGGGGCATGCCTGTTTCTTCAACAGAGAAGGGAAGTCCCATATGAATATGCAGCAGAGGCTTGCAGGCGAATTCAACCTGGAAATCACCCATGTGGAAAGCATCATCGAACTTATCGACGCGGGCAACACCATTCCGTTCATCGCGCGGTACCGCAAGGAAATGACCGGTTCCGTCGACGACCAGGTGCTGCGCGCCCTCGCGGACAGGCTCCAGTTCCTGCGAAATCTGGAAGCCCGGCGGGTGGAGGTGGCCCGTTTGGTGGAAGGGCAGGGCAAGACAACGGAAGCCTTTTCCGCAGCCCTGGCAAAAGCGGTCACCCTTCAGGAAATCGAGGACCTGTACCGGCCGTTCCGGCCGAAACGCAGAACACGTGCGTCCATTGCCCGCGAGAAGGGATTGGAGCCCCTTGCGATGATGCTGATGCTGCAGGATCCGAAATTGCTGCCTGAAAATGCCGCAAAACCTTTCGTAGACATGGAAAAGGGTGTGCCCGACGTGTCCGAGGCACTGCAGGGGGCGCGTGACATCATCGCGGAACAGGTTTCAGATGACGCGGACATTCGTCGGAACATTCGCGAAACAGTTCTTCGTGACGGCATCATCACCGTAACGGCAAAAAAAGAAGGGGAGTCGGCCTATCTGATGTATGCCGATTTTCGGGAGCCCGTTTCACGCATCGCCCCTCACCGCGTCTCCGCCATCGACCGCGGGGAAAGGGAGGAGTGGCTGACTGTGAAGATGGTCATGCCGGACGACCGCATCCTCGGGCAGATTTATCAATCCGTTCTGAGACCGGGATCCGATGGAAGCTCTCCCGCCGGAAAGCAGGTGGTCCAGGCGGCTGCGGACGCATGGCAGCGGCTTGTGGCCCCTTCCATGGAAAACGAAGTGCGCGGCCTCTTGTCCGAACATGCTTCGGAACAGGCCATCGGCGTGTTCGCAAAGAATCTCGGGGGGCTCCTGATGCAGCCGCCGATCCGCGTGCATGCGGTTTTGGGCCTTGATCCGGCATTCAGGACAGGATGCAAGCTGGCGGTCGTCGATGAAATCGGCGTTGTGCTGTTTACAGGCGTCATTTATCCCACGCCGCCGCAAAGCAGGGTGGAGGAAGCGGAAAAGGTGGTGCTCGCACTCATTGCGAAGTTCGGCGTCGAAGTGGTGGCCATTGGAAACGGGACGGCTTCCCGCGAATCGGAAAAATTCATCGCGGACGTTCTGAAAAAATCCGAGCGCCGTGTGTTTTATGTAATGGTCAGCGAGGCGGGAGCCTCAGTGTACTCTGCATCGAAAATTGCGGCGGAGGAATTTCCGGATTTCGACGTGTCGCTCCGTTCTGCCGTGTCCATCGCGCGCAGGCTGCAGGATCCGCTGGCGGAACTGGTGAAAATAGATCCGAAGGCCATCGGGGTAGGGCAGTATCAGCATGACATAAATCAAAAACGCCTTGATGAGGCTCTTTCAGGCGTAGTGGAAGATTGCGTGAACAGGGTTGGCGTGGATCTCAATACCGCATCGCCCTCGCTGCTTTCCCATGTGGCGGGCGTCAATGCGGCTGTTGCCGGCAACATAGCCGCCTGGAGGCTGGAAAATGGCCGGTTCATCAACAGGAAGCAGCTGAAAAAGGTGAAGAAGCTGGGTGAAAAATCATTTGAACAGTGTGCCGGATTCATGCGCATTTCAGGAGGAGAGGATATTCTCGACAATACGGGGGTTCATCCCGAATCATATCCCGCGGTGAAGAAACTTCTTGCATTGGCAGGGACACAGGGAAAACCGGAATCGGATGCCAGGCCGGCATCAGGCACAACGGGAAAGATACTGGCTCTTGCCGACTTGTCTGATTGGGCAGCCAGGCGCGGCCTCTCGGCCACTGCTGCCGAAATCGGCGTAGGGGAACCCACCCTGAAAGATATCCTGAAGGAATTGGCGAAACCAGGCCGTGACCCGCGGGATGAAATGCCAAAGCCGATCCTTTCTTCCGAAGTCCTTGAAATGAGGGATTTGAAACCCGGCATGATGCTGCAGGGAACAGTCAGGAATGTGGCTGATTTCGGGGCATTTGTCGATATCGGCGTGCATCAGGACGGATTGGTCCACGTATCGGAATTGTGTGACCGCTTCATCCGGAACCCAATGGAAGTGGTACGGGTGGGGGACATTGTCCAGGTCCGCATCGTGTCGGTTGACATGGGGCGCAAGCGGATTGCCCTCTCCATGAAGACGGCAAAGCCTTCCTGATGGCCATCGTGGCCTTCGCTGACGAAGAAAACGTCATCGCTGCCGGATGACTGACATTCCGATGCCATTCCGTACAACGCCAGACATCGCTGGTCATTGTTTTGTGTTGTTCCCTTGTGGTAACATGGAATAGGAAGAATTGCCATAGTAAATCATTCATGATTCGCTGCCGTTCCATGGCGTCTGTCGTAAAAACATGCAAACGGCAAAACGTATCCTGCATGAAAAACTGATGGCAGACTTTTCAGGCACAATCATCCATGACATTACGGGGAATTTTCATGAAAAACTCGAAATGCTGAAAGGAGACATATTAAATGGGAAAATTTGTTTGTACGATTTGCGGCTATGTGTATGACCCCGCAGAGGGAGATCCGGCTTCCGGCGTCTCTCCGGGAACAGGCTTCGACGATTTGCCGGATGACTGGGTCTGCCCGGATTGCGGCGTCGGCAAGGATATGTTCGAAACAGCCTGAACTGTGAAAACAGGCCCCCCAATAAGGGCACTCTTGGGTTAGCAGGATCGCGGGGCCTTTTGCACCGATTTTAGAAAGGGAACGTCTTGCGACCCAAAACGTCCAAGGCGTTCTTTCTGTTTCCAATTCCGTCACAAGGGAGAAAACATGAGGCGCATCCTATTCGATTTTGATGGTACCATTGCGGATTCAGAGCACGTTGCGACGGATATACTGAATGTCATTGCCCAGCGGCACGGCATGCATCTATTCCAGGCCGAAGAAATCGAGCGGCTTCGGAAACTGCCAATCCGCGAGCGTTGCAGGCAATTGGGCATCCCCATGCGCAAATTGCCGGGACTTGCGAGGGAATTCAATATCCTGTTTCAGGAAGCTGTTCTGAAGGTGGATCCTTTCGAGGGCATGTCAAGGCTCCTGAACGACCTGAATGACAGAGGATTCGGCATTTCCATCGTTTCATCGAATGCGGAGGACAACATCAGGCGTTTTCTGGCTCGTCACGATCTTGGATTCATCCAGGATGTCCGTTGTTCCCGCAGGATGTTTTCAAAAGACAAGATGATCCGTCGCCTTGTCAAACGTCAGAAACTGCGTTCTGAGGACGTCATTTATGTGGGGGATGAGCATCGCGACGTTGTAGCCTGTAAAAAGGCCGGTGTGAAGGTAATCTGGGTACGCTGGGGATTCGACGGGCTGGAGGCGGTGGAATCGGAAAATCCTGATTTCATGGCGGACAACCCGGCAGACATTCTCGAGATTGTCACCGCGGACGTGGAGGTTGCCCTGTGAGTACGCCTTTTGCCAGGCTGATTGGCCGTATCGAGGCCAATCCGGTCATTGCGGCAGTCCGCCGGGACGGGGATGTGGAGGCTGCCCTGATTGCGCCCGTAGGCATCGTCTTTCTGCTGCAGGCAGATATCTTCAACCTGGCTGGTCTGACTGAACGCTTTCGCAGCGCGGGAAAAGAGGTGCTGGTGCATGTGGATTTCCTCGAGGGAATCGGCCGCGATGCCAAAGCGGTACGCTATCTGGCGGAAGTCATCAAGCCGTCCGGCATACTCACCACAAAAAGCCAGCATGTGAAAACGGCAAGGGAACACGGATTGTTTGTCATACAGCGTTTTTTCCTGATTGACAACCAGTCCTTCGAGATGGCGGTCCACACGGTCCAAACCTCCCGTCCGGATATGGTGGAACTGATGCCGGCTCTTATGCCCGCCGTCATTGCGAGATTCTGCATGAAGGTTTCGACCCCTGTCATCGCGGGGGGCCTCATCAGC
>CAZFWQ010000166.1:0-8391 GCA_964522755.1 uncultured Oscillospiraceae bacterium
GCCAATGCCGCCCTGCTTGAAAAAGCCGCATACGCCGAAAGTTTTTCCACACACCCAATCGCACTGTCCATCAGAAGGGCGTATGGCGGAAAAATCGACCAGTCCCTGATTGAGCTGCATGAAGAAATATCAGGACATGGAACGAAAGTGAAAGCAGGAGGCAAGGTAATACTTGCCGGAAATGAAAAGCTGATGCTCCTTGAGAATATCACGTTCAACAAGTCCGATGAGTTGGGAACCATCGTTCATCTTGCTGTGGACGGCATTTATGCGGGATATATCGTCGTCTCGGATGAAATCAAGGAAGACGCCCTCCTCGCTGTCAGGCAGCTAAGGGAAGCCGGCGTCAGAAATCTGGTCATGTTGACGGGAGATAACCAAATTGCCGGGGATGACATTGGCAACCAGCTGGGACTGGATGCGGTACATGCCGGATTGCTTCCGCATCAGAAGGTGGAGATGCTGGAAATGCTTGGGGTGGGGATGCAGAGCAGGGGCAAGCTTCTTTTTGCAGGTGACGGCATCAATGATGCTCCTGCGCTGACACGCGCCGATATCGGCGTCGCGATGGGTGGACTGGGCTCGGATGCGGCCATCGAGGCCGCCGATATCGTAATCATGACCGATGAGCCTTCGAAGATTGCAAGTGCCATAAGAATTGCGAAGTTCACCAGGGGCATCATATGGCAGAACATCCTTTTCGCATTCGCAGTCAAAGGAGCCGTCCTCCTGCTCGGAGCTGGGGGACTTGCCACCATGTGGGAGGCTGTCTTCGCCGACATGGGCGTTGCCTTGATCGCCATTTTCAACGCCATGAGGGTTCTGCATATAAGGAACGTGTGAATGTCGCGGGTTTATGTACAGTTGACAAAGGGGCCGCCTCTTTCGAGACAGCCCCTCTTAATGCAGTCCGTCAGTCCTCTTCCTTCTCTTCCTTGCGCTGTTTCGCGGCTTCGGCGATGACCTTCTCGGCCACCAGCGGCGGCGCCTCGTCATAGCGGGCGAAAACCTGGGTGTACCAGCCCCTGCCGCCGGTCATGGAACGAAGCTCCGTCGGATACTTGAACATCTCGGCCATGGGCACTTCGGCAGACACCATCTGAATGCCGTTTTCCTGCGAAGTCATGCCCATGATGCGGCCGCGCCGCTTGTTCATGTCTCCGATGACATCTCCCATGTAGGCATCCGGCACAAAGACATCCACGCTGGCTATGGGTTCCAGCAAAGCAGGGCCCGCCTGGCGCACGCCTTCCTTGAATGCCAGGTTGGCGGCGATCTTGAACGCCATTTCCGAAGAGTCGACATCATGGTATTTGCCGTCTACAAGGGTTGCCTTCACATGGACCATGGGATATCCGGCCAGCACGCCATGCAGCATGGAGTCGATAAGGCCTTTTTCCACCGCAGGGAAGTATTGTCTCGGCACGGAACCGCCAACCACTTTTTCTTCGAAAGTGAGCCCTTCATTCGGGCCGGGTTCAAATTCGATCCAAACATCGCCGAACTGGCCATGGCCTCCGCTCTGCTTCTTGTGCTTTCCTTCAACCTTCACCTTTTTCTTGATTGTTTCACGGAAAGGCACGATGGGATCGGCCAAGTCGATTTCGGTTTTGAACTTGTTCTTCAATTTGCTTGTCAGAACGTCAAGGTGCTGGTCTCCAATCCCGTAGAGCAGCGTCTGATGCGTTTCCGTATTCATGTCGATGCGGAATGTCTGGTCTTCGTCCATCAGGCGCCGCAATCCCGTGCCGATCTTGTCCTCGTCCCCCTTGGTCTTGGGCATGACGGCCATGGCGAGCATGGGCTTCGGGAAGACGATTTCTTCGAGGAGCACCGGCTTGTCTTTCGCGCACAGCGTGTCGTTGGTTTCCGTTGCGGAAAGCTTGGCCACTGCCCCGATGTCTCCGGTCACGAGCCTTTCGGCGTTGATCTGCTGTTTGCCCTTGATGAAAAACAGCTGGACAACTTTCTCCATCTTGTCCTTCTTGACATTGTAGATGGTGGAATCTGGTTTCAGCGTGCCGGAAATGACTTTCAGAAAGCTGATCTTGCCGACGAAGGCATCCACGACTGTCTTGAACACGATAACCGAAACCTGTTCATTTTCCGTTGTCTTCAGTACAACTTCCACTCCGGCGGGAGTCTTTGCCTTGACGGTCCCTTTTTCGACGTGGGCGGGAAAATACCTTACAATCGCATCCATCAGCATCTTGATGCCGTCATTTGTAACGGCGGAAGTGCAGAGGACCGGCGCGATGTCGCCGGATGTGATTCCGACATGCAGCCCATGGAAAACTTCCTCGTCGCTGAATGCCTCCCCGGCAAAGTACTTCTCCATGAGCTCTTCACTGGTTTCCGCAACAGCTTCTATGATTCCATCACGGTATTCCATGATCAAGGGCATCATCTTTTCGGGAATCTCCGTCTCGATAACTTCCTTGCCCTTGTGGATGGCCGCCTTCATGGTGGCGACATTCACTACGCCCACGGCTTTCGCGTCCTCGAAAATCGGGACTTCCAAAGCAATGACGCTCTTCCCGAAAGTTTCTTTTAATTGCGTAAAGACTTTTTTAAAGTCTGAATTCTCTTCATCAATTTTGCTGATCAGGAAAATGCGCGGCAACTTCCGATCATTGGCGGCTGCCCAGGCTTTTTCGGTACCCACCTGGATGCCGTCTTTGCCGCCAACCAGAATAAGGGCTCCGTCTGCCACGATCAGCCCTTGTTTTTGTTCCCCGACAAAATCAAAATAACCTGGGGTATCAATCAGATTGATCTTGAAGCCCGCCCACTCAACAGGTGCAATGGATGTGCCGATTGAGAATTTTCGCCGGATTTCCTCCGCATCGAAGTCCATTACGGTATTGCCGTCCACAACCGTGCCAAACCGGTCAGTCGCGCCGGTCAGGAACAGCATGGATTCAGCCAGCGTTGTTTTTCCCGCACCGCCGTGCCCAAGCAGACAGACGTTGCGGATGCTTTCAGCTCCATAATCTTTCATGGCAACTCCCCCTTTCAACCTGACAGTTTGCTGTCAGGCCCTTCCACACGCCGCTCCGGTTTGCCGGAACCGGCTTCGGTCACAGGCTCCGCTTCCGAAATCCGGCTTCGTGTGCCGGTTTCCTGCAGCGGAACCCTTCTTCCGGCAGTTTTTCCATAAACTGGCCGGATCCTTTGTTTTTTCTTGTGACTCTTCCCAAAACATAAGGGCACGGCAAGAGTCACCTCGTACCATTATACCAGAATCACGGGAAAGTCAACGGTGATTCGATCAGACCCGCCGTTGATTCGGAATGGATTCGGCGACTCGTGCTGATTCGTTCCGACTCCATTTGATTCATTCATTCTCCGTGCAGATTTATTCGAACCCGCCGTTGATTCGGCGACTCTGTTCCTCTTTTCCGTTTCATAACCTTTAAAAATAGGTATATGTACTATGCATATTTATTTTGCGTCATTGACCCCTCGACACACATTTTCCGGCATGGACTCCTTCCATCTTTTCACAGACTGCGGCGGAGGGTGCGGAAGTGAAAGCATTCATACTGGCAGGCGGCAAGAGCACCAGGCTCCGCCCCCTGACATGGGAACTCCCGAAGCCCATGGTTCCCGTGATGAACATCCCCGTGATGGATACAATCCTTCACCTGCTGCGGCGTCACAATATCCTGGACATATGCGCAACACTCATGTTCATGCCGCAGAAAATCCGGGACCGGTACGGAGATGGCACCCACCATGGCGTCCGCATGACCTATGCCATGGAGGCGAAGCCGCTGGGCACGGCCGGTTGCGTCAAAGCAGCCGGAGACATTCCGGACAGCACTTTCGTGGTCGTCAGCGGAGACTGCATCACCGATTTCGACCTTGGCGCCGCCATCAGGTTCCACAAGGAGCACCATGCGGAAGCGACCCTGCTGATGACGCGGGTGGATGTGCCCATCGACTATGGCGTCCTGATTACCGATTCGGACGGCAATATTACGGGGTTTCTGGAAAAGCCCGGATGGGGCGAGGTTTTCACCAACCAGGTCAATACGGGCATATACATTCTGGAACCATCCATCCTTGACTTGATTCCCAAGGATGAGCCGTATGATTTCGCACAGGACCTGTTCCCTGATCTATTGCGGCAAAAGCGGAGAATCTGCGGATATGAAGCCGACGGATACTGGAGCGACATCGGCAGCATCACATCCTATGCGAGAACCCATTTTGAAATCCTGGAAGGCTCCATGAAAATGGATCTTCAGGGATTTGAAGTGGGTCCCGGCATCCGTATCGGCCAGAATACGATCATCGACCCAACGGCTATCCTGCGCCCGCCATGCCTCATCGGCGAGAATTGCCGGATTGGTCCCGGGGTCGTGCTGGACAGGATGTGCGTCATCGGTGACAATACCGTGCTGGAGGAAGACGTTTCCATCAGCCGCAGCATCCTCTGGAACAACTGCCATCTGGATTTCGCATCGGAAATCCGCGGTTGCATCCTTGCCAGCCGCGTTCACCTGATGCACCATACCCTTGTTTCCGAAAACACCGTCATCGGTGAAGGCACCCTTGTGCGGGAGTATGCGATCCTCAGGGCCAACGTCCTGGTTTGGCCGCGCAAAGTCATCGACCCTCATGCGGACGTCGATTCAAGCGTCATTTTCCCGGAACACCATGCCAACATGATTTTCGGGCGGAACGGCATTTCCGGCACCATCAACGTCGACATCACCCCTGAATTTGCCACGCGCCTCGGGGCTGCATATGGAACACGCCTCGGCAGAAAGAGCACGGTGGCCGTGTCCTGGGACGGTTCCCCGCCAGCCCTGCTTTTCCGTTACGCATTCATCGCGGGTCTCCTGTCCATCGGCGTAAGGGTTTATGACCTGCTGTCCCTCTTTCTTCCGGTGGCTCGCCAGACCATCCCGCTCCTGGGGATTTCGGGCGGCATCCATATCATGCGAGACAACGATTCCATCGAACGGCTGCAGGTTATCTTCATCTGTCCGACCGGTGCCAATGTGGATAGGAACTTTGAAAAATCTGTAGAGGCCTTATACGCCAAGGAAGAGTTCCTCCATGCGGGCGGCGGCGGAATCGGCCAGGTCGAGAAGATGCCGAATGTCCCGGATTCCTATGCCCGCCATCTTGTCAACCTCAGCGATGTGGACCTGTTCAGGCGAAACAGGCCCCGGATTATCCTGGCCTCGGCCGATGAGCGGCTGACGGACTTTCTTGGGACACTTTTTGCCTTAATCGGGTGCAACGTTGTTGAAGCCCTTGTGATGGACCGTTTCACCCCGAGCATGATCATGCAGGAATCCAGCCTGCAGGATGTGCTGTTATGCGCCTGGCTGGACCGGAACGCCGAGACCGTCATCCTGATGGACAGGTCGGGCCGGATGGTCAATGAGGACCTCCGTCAGCTCCTGGCCGCCATGATCCTATATCGGACGGTTCCCGGCATTACCCTCCAGATGCCGGTCAGCAGCCCTTCCGCTGTGGAAAAGCTGGCACTCAGGTACGGGGGTGGAATCAAACGGGTGAAGACCGATGAATCCGCCCTTTTGCGCTCCCTCATGGAGCACGACGTATTTGCTGAAGCATACAACCAGTACCAGCTCCAGTATGATGCCATCGCGTCTTTGCTGTTCATTCTGGAATTCCTCATCCGCAGCAGCATGTCCCTGGAAGACGCGGTCCGCCGCATCCCGCCGTGGCACACGGAAACCCGCTCCATCCACTGTCCGTGGGAAGTGATGGGACGCGTGATGCACCGGCTCATCACCGAACCCCATTCAGGCATGATTGATACCACCGACGGGGTGAGATACGTCTTCTCGGGAGGCTGGGTCCTTGTGCTGCCGGACGTGGAACAGCCCATGCTGCGCATCATGGCAGAGGGACACGACGCGCGCATGACCCGGGATTTGATAGAGCGCCATGTCGCCCGTATAGAATGGATGATCGACTCGCCGTAGATGAGACGCCGTGCCGCCCGAATTGTGATGGACAATGGCTGCCCTCAGATGTGTTCCATGTGGTGCAAGTCCATGTTTCCAAGATCCTGCACGAATTCATCGAACGGGACAGGCACGCCATACGGGAATCCTTGTCTGAGGCAATCCCTTCCACGAAGGAATTCCTCCTGTCCTGCCGTCTCGACACCGCTCACAAGCACGGTGAATGCACGTTCCTGCATCAGGTTCAGCATGTTCTGCAGAAAAAGGCGATCACTCGCTTTGCGCGTAATGCCAGCCATCAGGTTTCGATCTATCTGGATGACCGTCTCCAGCGGGAGGGCCCTCAGCAGTTTATGAAGCATCTGACTGATTCCGGCACATTCCACAGCAAACCGAACGCCCGAATCCGTCATGGACCGGATGATCGCAAGGGCCTGTTCGGTATCCCGCTGCAGGGTTCTCTCCTGCAATGCGATCATCAGCCGTTTTGGGGAAAGACCCGACTCAAACAGGATCTTCCTTACTGATTCCTCGAAATCCGTGTCGAAAAACAATCCCGCGGAGCAATGCACGAGAACGAAAAGCCGGGAATACTCGAATGCGGACAAGCTGGCCATCTGTCTGCAGGCCATCAGCAGAATCCTGCGCTCAAGGGCAGGCAGGACACCCAGGCCTTCTGAAACCGATAGGAAATCATCCGGCAGAATGACTCTGAAACGTGGATGCCGCCAGCGGATGAGGGCCGACATGCCGGTCAGGCGGTTGCCCTTGTCGACAATGCGCTGATAGAAAACCTCCATTTGGTTTTCTTTTACGGCAGCGTTCATGTCAGTGGCCAAATTGACGGGATCCAGCCATCCCGTACCGCGGAGCTGATCATGAAACACAATCGAACTGCCTTTTTCCTTTGCCTTGCGCATCGCCATGTCCGCATGGTTGAGCAGGGTGACGAAGTCTGAAGAATCCACGTGGAGCCGGCTGATGCCGATGCTGCAGGATATGCTGATTTCCTGTTCCCGGAGGATGAAAGGCCTGCGGATTGCCTGAAGAATCTGTTCGGATAATTCCCTGACTTCATCCCTTCCGCTGCAATCTGCCAGAAGGGTGAATTCATCTCCCCGCATCCGAAAGATGGCGCTCTCCGGGTTCGGGTCGGCCAGGACGGAAACCGCGGCATCCAGCCTGTATGATGACGTTTCCGCCGTTTCCCGGATTCGCGCGGCGATTTCCGCAAGCAGCCGGTCTCCCATGTCGTGCCCCCACCGGTCGTTGACCTTCTTGAACCCGTCCATGCCAATGAAAAGAAGTGAACAGGCGGTCAGTCCGTCATCGGTCGGATGGCCCTCGACAAATTCTCCGACAAATTCATAAAACGAATGGCGGTTGAGCAGACCCGTCATCATGTCATAGTGAGCAAAATGCGCCAATTGGAATTCCTTGTCGCGCAGCAGATCCAATTCCGCGGTTTGCCGCAGGACAATGCCCTCCAGTTCCTGAATCCGCTGCAGGACTTCTGAACATTCAATTTCCCCTGGCTTATTTCCGCTGTTTTCAACGACCAGCAGCCTGGCCATGCCCTGTTCCGTTTCTTCCATATGAGCTTTCCCGATACGATGCCGCCTTGTGCTGCCCCTCCACAGTAAAATGCCCTTGCACAGGCCTAATGAGATTATTCCCCAAGCAGTGCCTCCGCAAACGCCATATCTTCAGGAGTGGTGATCTTCAGGTTTCCATATCCGCCCATGATCATGCGGACTTTCATCCCCATTCTTTCAACGAGCATGGCGTCGTCCGTGCCGCGAAAGCCGTCAATCACCGCCTGCTGATGCGCTTTGAGGATGATGTCCGGCTTGAACCCCTGCGGGGTCTGGACTTGCCAAAGGAAAGCGCGGTCCGGCGTCTCAATCACCATGTCGAGCATGTCAACCCGCTTGATGGTGTCCTTCACCGGAACACCCACGCATGCCGCTCCCATCGTCCAGACAGCTTGAATACAGGCCCGGATTGCGTTCTGCCCGATGAACGGGCGTGCCCCGTCATGTATGAGGACGACGGACTCGTTTCCCGCCAGCGCCATCAGGCCGTGATGGACTGATTCCTGCCGCTCCGCTCCACCGTAGACAAGTTTCACCGGTACATCCGGGCACCATTTCTCCAGAAGGGCCGATACGTCAAGACGATCATCTTCCCCGATCACGATCAGGAACTGATGCACCATGCCCGACTCCGAAAATGCCTTCACGGTCCTCGCCAGTATCGGGATTCCCCTGATCGGCAGCAATACCTTGTTCCTGTCCGATTCCATGCGCGTGCCCCGACCGGCCGCCACAACGATGACCGCCACCTCTCCGGGCACATTGACTTCCCTGCGGAATGCCATTGTTCATTTCCTCCAAAGAAAAACCGGTCCTCACGAAGAGACCGGTTTTGTGTTGTG
>CAZFWQ010000167.1:0-8343 GCA_964522755.1 uncultured Oscillospiraceae bacterium
CCCGCAATGCTTCAATGGCCTCATGCGCGGAGGCGAACAACCGTCCTTCTCCGAGCACATGCGTCTTCCACCCGCGTTCCACCATGCTCCAGTCCGCGTCGTAGCGATCCATTGTGATGAACATGCGGCCGCCGCCTGACGCGATGCGGGCGTCAAATCCGCCGACGCTTACGCCTGACAGGAATGCTTCAAAGGGGTCGACATATTCCAGGGCGGAAGTTTCCCCCACATCGCGTCCATCAAGGAGGATGTGGATGCGGACCGTCTTCACGCCGTCTGTCCTGGCCTGTTCTATCATCGCCTTCAGGTGATCGATGTGGGAATGGACATTCACGTCGCTGAACAGGCCGATGAAATGCAGTGTCGAGCCATGGCTGACCGCGTTGTCCCGGATTTCAGTCCAACCCCTGGCGCGGAACATGTCGCCGGTCCCGATGGCGCGAAACACCAGCTTGGCACCCTGTGCGAACACTTGCCCGGCACCCATGGCATTGTGGCCGACTTCCGAATTGCCCATGTCTTCGTCGCTGGGCAGGCCCACTGCTGTTCCGTGCGCCTTCAGGAGGGTGTTCGGGTAATCCCTCATCAGGCGGTTCAGCGTCGGGGTATAGCTTTGGCTTACCGCATTTCCTTCAGCGTTGTCCGAGATGCCGATCCCATCCATGACCACGACCAGCAAGGGACCCCCGTATCCGGAAAAGCCGTTCCTTTTCAGCATCGTATTACTCCATTCCCGGACCCTCCGGGTTGACATTGCATTGAAATCCGAATTTATCAGGCAAGTACGATAGCTGAAAAACCGTCCAGTTTCAGACTGGCGCCGCCGACCAGGCCTCCGTCGATGTTGGGCATGCCGAACAGAACCTTCGCATTGCCGGCATTCACGCTGCCCCCGTAGAGGATGCGCGCGGTTTCCGCCACATCGGCCCCGTACAATTCTACAAGCAATTGCCGGATGATGGCGCAGACTTCTTCTGCCTGCTCATCCGATGCGGTCTTCCCGGTTCCGATGGCCCAAATCGGCTCATAGGCAATCACGGATTTGCTAACTTCATCGGCGGTCAGCCCAAGCAGCGCGACCTTCATCTGATGGCGCACATGTTCGGCCGTAACGCCCTGTTCACGCTGGGTAAGTGTTTCGCCGCAGCAGATGATGGGCAGCATTCCCGCATTGAGAACGGCACGCGCTTTCTTGTTGATCATCTCGTTTGTTTCGCCGAAATATTCGCGGCGTTCGGAATGACCGACGATGCAATAATCGACGCCCATTTCCTTCAGCATGCCGCAGGATATTTCGCCCGTGTATGCGCCGCTGGCTTCCCAGTGCACATTCTGCGCCGCCACTTTCACGTTGGAGCCCCTGGCAGCGGCAATGACGCCCGCAAGGGCCACGAATGGCACGCCAACGACTACTTCGGTGGTTGCTCCGGCCACCAGGGGTTTCAAACCGTTCACGAAAGCCGAAGCCTCCGACGGTGTCTTGTTCATTTTCCAGTTTCCTGCCGCCATGGTGATTCGTTTTGCCATATTGGATTCCTTCCCCGGCCATCCATGCCGGATTCCCTGCAGACATGTGAAAATCCAGATTTTACCACATTTGGGCTCATGCGAGCAATAGAACCGGATCAGTCGTCGAGTCAATTGCTGGCCTTATCGAGGAACCCGCGACTGCGTAGTTTACAATCATTTTCAGGTCAATGGCAGTTTGCGCACTTTTCCTGATCAATGGCAGTTTGCGCACTTTTCCAGATCAGTGGCAGCCGGCGCAGCTGGAGCAGTCGCAGCCGGAGGGCATGTCGGTAAGGCATGCGATGCCGGGCAGTTCCTTTCCTTCGAGGAATTCAAGGGATGCGCCGCCACCGGTGGAAATATGGGTTATTTTATCAGCGAACCCGAGTTGTTCAACCGCCGCAGCGGAGTCTCCGCCTCCAACTATGGTCACAGCTCCGGAATTGGCCAGCGCTTCCGCTATTTTCCGGGTTCCGTTGGCAAAACGCTCAAATTCGAACACGCCGGGAGGTCCGTTCCATATGATGGTCTTCGCCTCTTTTATCGCTCCTGCAAACAATTCGATGGTTTTCGGCCCGATATCTAGACCCATGGTGTCTTCCGGGATTTCTTCGGAAGAGACCGTGAAGGATTCGGCATCGGCTTTGAATTCCCTTGCAACAACATTGTCAATCGGGAGCAGAAGATTCACTTTTTTTACAATTGCCTTCGCCAGCAGTTCATTTGCCAAATCCAGTTTATCCAGTTCACAGAGGGACTTGCCTATGCCGAATCCTTGCGCCTTCAGAAATGTGTACGCCATTCCGCCGCAGATGATCAGGGTATCCACTTTGTCGAGCAGGCTCTCGATGACGCTTATCTTGTCTGATACCTTGGCGCCGCCAAGGATTGCGACAAAAGGGCGTTCCGGATTGTCCAGCGCTTTGCCCATGACGTCAAGTTCCTTTTGAATGAGGAAACCGCAGACGGCCGGCAGATAATCGGCTATGCCCGCCGTGGAGGCATGTGCGCGGTGGGCGGTGCCGAACGCGTCATTGACGAAAAGCTCCGCCATGGAGGCAAGTTCCTTGGCGAAAGCCGGATCGTTCTTTTCCTCTTCCTTATGGAAGCGGACATTCTCAAGCATCAGGATTTCACCGTTTTTCAGCGCCGCGGCCCTTGATTTCGCATCCGGTCCGATGACGTCCGCAGCAAGGGCAACAGGAAGGCCAAGAAGCTGCGCAAGGCGCTCCGCGGCGGGTTTCATGCTGAATTTCGCTTCGGGGCCGTTTTTCGGGCGTCCCAGATGGGATACGAGAATGACTTTGGCGTCATTTTCAACCAGGTACCTGATTGTGGGCAGTGCGCCCACGATGCGCCCGTCATCAGTGATATTCCCGTCCTTGTCGAGGGGCACATTGAAATCGACGCGTGCGATGACAGCGCGTCCTGCAAAATAGATATCGGAAATCGCCATTTTATTCTTCATGCTCATAACGGATACGACATCCTTTCTTGATTTGTTTGGCCTTGAACCACCAGAATGCATTCCGGAAGAGTGACTCCGCTCCGACGTCAAAGCGTATACATTGTACACTGTATCACCCTTTATCTGCAAGGTCTCCGCCATTTTTAGTCTGCTTTAGTCTGCTTTGCCTTCGCTCAGTCTTCGCTGTCTTCGCGTGCCAATGATTTATTTCATAAAGAAGGAGCGCCTCTCCGGCCAATGGCCATTGAGACGCCCCTGGATATTATCATTACCCCGCCGGCATGGGTTTTTCCGGCACATGTAAACTTGTTTTGTCCGGAGTTATGCATCCACCTCAGCCATGTGGCAGATGAGATCGACGACTTTGTTTGAATAGCCCCACTCGTTGTCATACCAGGCTACGAGTTTCACGAAGTGGTCATTCAAGGCGATGCCAGCCTTGGCATCGAATACCGACGTGCGGGATTCATGGATGAAGTCCGTGGAAACCACTTCGTCTTCGGTGTAACCCAGGATGCCCTTGAGTTCGGGACTTTCGGAGGCAGCCTTCACGCAGGCCTTGATGGCTTCGTACGAGGCGGGTTTTTCAAGGCGGACAGTCAGGTCGACAACTGAAACGTCAAGGGTGGGCACCCGGAATGCCATGCCCGTCAGCTTGCCGTTCAATGCCGGGATGACCTTTCCAACTGCCTTCGCGGCGCCCGTGGATGAGGGGATGATATTGTTGAGGACAGCCCGGCCGCCTCTCCAGTCTTTGTTGGACGGGGCGTCCACTGTCTTCTGCGTGCCCGTTGTGGCGTGAATGGTCGTCATGAGGCCTTCCACGATGCCGAAATTGTCGTTGATGACCTTGGCAAGGGGGGCCAGGCAGTTCGTTGTGCATGAGGCATTCGACACGACATTCATGTCACTTGTGTATTTCTCCTGGTTGACGCCCATGACGAACATCGGGGCATCTGCCGATGGTGCGGAAATGATGACTTTCTTGGCGCCGCCCGCAAGATGCGCGCCGGCTTTTTCCACCGTGGTGAACACGCCTGTGGATTCGACGACGTATTCCGCGCCGCATCCCTTCCAGTCGATTGCCGCAGGATCCTTGCAGGCGAACACGGTTATCGCGTTGCCGTTTACAACCAGTTTGCCGTCTTTCGTGGAGATATCGCCGTCGAACCGTCCATGAACGGAATCATATCTAAGCATGTATACCATGTAATCCAAATCAATGAAGGGATCGTTGATGCCGAGAACCTTCACATTGGGATTGGTGCATGCGGCACGGAACACGAGACGGCCAATACGCCCAAAACCGTTGATACCCATTTTTACTGCCATGTTTTTTGCCTCCTGTCGACATTCTGATAATTGATATATTCATCACAATTCCCTTTGGCTATTTTATCCGATTTGGCCGGTCATTGCAAGTGGGAAGCAGATTTTTTCGGTGTCGATGCCGGCGCCAGAAAGCTTCATTTTGCTTTCAGGAACAAATGAAACCCGCATTAAATCTGGCTTTCATCTATCTTCCCCACCCGTCGCTGCCGTAGGCTCTCATACATCAGCATGGAGGCCGCCGCCGCCGCGTTGAGCGATTCCGCCCTGCCTTCCATCGGGATCATCACGGTCCTGTCCATCTGTTCAAGCATGCCGGATGAGATTCCGCCCGCTTCATTTCCGATGACAAGCAGCACATGGTCAGCCAGCGGAACATCCCAGGAAAGCGAGGCATTGCGGGGATGGGCGGCGCATGCGGCCAAGCCGGCCTCGCGGGCGGCAGCGACGATTCCGGGCAAGTCGTCCGACACCGTCACGGAAAGGTGCCATACGGAACCCATCGAGGATCGCAGTGCCTTTGGCTGCCATGGGTCCGCCGAATCTGCCGACAGGATGACGGCATCGAACCCGCAGGCGTCCGCCGTGCGGATCATCGTGCCGACATTACCGGGATCCTGTACGCGTTCCAGCGCAAGGATACGACGAAAGGCAGCAGCAGGAGGCATTTCGTCATTTCTCAATCCGGCTGCCCGAGGTTGAACAATTGAAAATGCCGGACAGTGTAGCGCTGCGTCCGGCAACTGCACGACAGCGATGATGCCCTGAGGGGATTTCGTGTCGGACAACTTCTCCAGGATGCCCGATGTGACCCATGTCGGTTCAGGTCCGGGATATAGCTGCAGCAATCCGGAAAGGACGGACATTCCCCCGTCATCGGCCAAAAGGCGGAGAATGGGCGCACTGGAGCGGAAAGCTTCCTGTACAAGCCTGGCGCCTTCAATCAGATAGCAGCCGGCCTCCTGCCTGCCCTTGCGGTCGCGAAGCAGGATAAGTTCCCTTATAAGCGGATTGCTGACGCTTGTCAGTCGTTCCATCAGATACCTCCCTGGCAGGCTGGCAGGTCTCAGGTGCCATGCCTGTGAAACTGCCCGCCAAGCGGAAATCCCCCCGCCCGGTTCCAAGATGGACGGGTGGAGGGATTTATGGCGAATCCGATAATCGGGGTGATGAATCGTCTTCATTTTCACTGACGGAAAAAGCACGGACAGTCTTTTCGGGAGCTCGCATCCTTCCCCAAATATCGCCACCTGTGGCCGATACGCCGGGAAATGGGAGCGACCTGCTTCAAGCCTTTACTTTTGCGACAAGCTGGGCGAAACCCGGTTTGTCATTGACCGCCATGTCCGCGAGTATCTTGCGGTTGAGGTCGATGCCGGAAACCTTCAGTCCGTTCATGAAACGGCTGTAACTCATGCCGTTGATGCGGGCGGCCGCATTGATGCGGGCAATCCACAGCTTGCGGAATTCGCGTTTCTTTTGCTTCCTGTCCCGGAAAGCGTAGTTCAGGGATTTCATGACGGCTTGGTTGGCCGTGCGGTACAGGACGCTTTTGCCCCCGAAATAACCTTTCGCGAGCTTCAGTATTTTCTTGTGTCTGGCGCGTGTGCGCATTGCACCTTTAACTCTGGCCATGGTTCACACCTCTTTCCCTTATGCGTAGGGCAACAATTTCTTCACGGTGGCAGTCTGTGTCTTGTCCACAAAGCCGCCCTTGCGCAGGGAACGTTTGCGTTTGGTGGATTTCTTCGTCAGAATGTGATTCTTGCCCACCCGGGTCCGCTTCACCAGACCAGTGGCGGTAAGTTTGAATCTCTTCTTCGAGGCGCTGTGAGTTTTCATTTTCGGCATTTTGCTGACCTCCCTATGGCGTTTTTTTGTTTGAAACCAATATCATGGACATGCTTCGGCCTTCCATGAGGGGCGGTCGTTCAACCTTGCCGAACTCCTGGATTGTTTCCGCGAATTTGTTGAGCACTTCCCGGCCCAGGATGGAATAGTTGATTTCGCGTCCGCGGAAACGGATGAACACTTTCACCTTGTCGCCTTCTTCGAGGAACTTTTCAGCGTTTTTCGCCTTGAAATTGAAGTCATGTTCCTCTATCTTCGAAGACAGGCGGATTTCCTTCAGTTCAACAACAATCTGCTTTTTCTTGGCTTCCTTTTCCTTCTTGCTCTGCTCGTAGAGGAATTTTCCGTAATCCATGATCTTGCAGACGGGCGGGTTCGCGCCGGGAGAGATTTTCACCAAATCCAGCTCTTTTTCGTTCGCGCGCAGTTGCGCCTCTCGGGACGTCACGATGCCTATCATGGTACCGTCGGCGTCAATCAGCCGAACTTCCTTGTCGCGGATATTCGCGTTAATCTGACCTTGTTCCTTTTTGATAGCCAACACCTCCGAAGTGTGCCCCCAAGACCCCATGCCTTGCCGGGCGTCCCTGTGCTCTGAAAACATCAGCCGCGCCGCCATATTCGTGAACGGGCTTCGCCGCGCGTTACGTAAAGTACCAGGCTGCAGTGATTGTTTACAAGCTCACGGCAACAAAAAACAGGTGAAGCACCCTTCACCTGTTTGCCAACCCGAATTGCGGAACCGCACATGGCTGTTCCAAACATTTTCACGATTGACCCGCCGAAACCTATCGGACAAGGTGAGAAGCCAAGCTTCTTCTTTGCTGCTTTTTCATGATACCCCGGCAAGCCGGATCATGTCAAGGAATATCTTCCCGAGTCCTGTCCCTCCGGCGCATAGGATGCGAAAACGTGCGCATGCCGCGCGCACCACAAAAAGGAAGGCCTTTCCTGATTTCCAGAAACGGCCTTCCTTTTGTCGTCATGAGCACCGCGGTCTATTTTTTCTTGTTGCGAAGCAGGAAACCTGCCCCCAACATGCCGGATCCCAGCATACCGAACAGTTCAATCGGCATGCCAGCCGTCTTCGGCAATACCGGGGGTGCTTCCGGAACAACAACGACAGGGATCTCAACTTCGGGACTTGCAACAGGAGTTGGTTCCGGGAGTACGGTTGGTGGTGCTTGCGGCAGAACCGGTGCCTGGATCACTTCCGGTACGGCAAACCGGGCGATGATGGACTTGTTTTCAGTCATTGTGATCCGGTTGCCTACTACTTCAGCGGCATTGTCTCCGAACCAGCCGACAAAAGAAGCGCCATCATCCGGAACGACGGACATCACAACAATGCTGTTCTGACTATAAGGACCGGAAGCAGGATACACTTTACCCGGACCTTCTACAGTAACCAGCAGAATTTCATTCTTCGGCGCAGGCAAAATGGGTGCTGGGGTAGGTGTAGGAGCGGGTGTAGGCGTGGGACTGGGAACTTCCGATCCCTCATATGCGGCGGTAGCCATTCTTGAATAGCCAACATACTTTCCGCCCGTAATGACGAGTCTGAAATAATACGTCTGATATCCAGCCAACCCGTTCACCGTGGCTGTTGTGGAAGCAGCAGCAATAGGCCCGGTCGACAAGGTGGAGGGAACCCATGTGGATCCATCCGTCGACTGTTCCACACTCACGGCAGTAGCGCCTTCCGGTGCGGTAAAAGCAAGATTGGCTTCATATCCTACTCCGACCAGCGCAGCAGACAAGTCTGCGATTCCTTGAATATTCAGATTGCTGAATACAAAGTAAGAAAGTTCGTTGCAGTTATGGGACTGATAACTTCCGATGATGCCAACTCCATTGCTGAATACCGTCGGAAGAGCAAAGTTGTCTATCAGTTTTGTATTTCCATCCCACAGATCCACAGAGCTAGCGGATGATTCCAGTGTGATCGTATGAAGATCTCCTGAAGAGAGAGGGAAGGATCCAAGTTCCGTAATACCTGGAGCGCCGGCGCCTAAATTGTAATAGGATCCTACACCATCATGAAAAGTGGCTACATCAACCCCGTCGATTTTATACAGATTCACTGCATAAGTGCCATAATTATTGATGAACAGTGCACAATAGCCGGAAAGCAAGCCACCGTCGATCTTTGTATTGAAGAGGAAACCGCCGCCTTCCATGCTGTG
>CAZFWQ010000168.1:0-8287 GCA_964522755.1 uncultured Oscillospiraceae bacterium
CAGGTACCCCTTATCATCACGGGCCACAACCACTTCGACAAGAACAACGAGGTCATGAAAGCCGTCGCGAAGGCCTGCGAGGGGGAAAACCTGCTGCTCAACTGGGTAGAGCAGGACAATTACCGCCCCATCGCCGGTGCCGCCATGGTTTACGGGCACACCTTGGTCGCTCAGTCCCCCATCGACGTGAACATCGGCAAGCAGCTCAACATCCTGCTGACCAACATGGGCCTCGAGGCGGGAAAAATCATCATGGACCCTATGACGGGCACCATCGGATACGGCATCGAATACACGTACTCCGTCATGGAGCGCATCAGGCTCACGGGTCTCGGAGGCGACAAGATGCTCTGCGCCCCGATCATCGTGTCACCGGGCCTCGAGTGCGCCAAAATCAAGGAATTCAAGGCACCCGAGTCAAGCTTCCCGACATGGGGCGACCTCGGAAAGCGGGCCGCAGTCTGGGAACTGTCCACCGCAGTCAGCCTGCTTTATTCAGGTGCGGACATCCTGATCATGTATCACCCCGAGGCGGCGATGGCGGTCAAAAAGACCATCAGCAGGCTGCTTGACGGAACTGGAGGAATGAATCATGGCGCTTAGCGGTTTGCAGATCCAGAAACTGCTTCCAAAGACGAACTGCAAGGAATGCGGTTCCAACACCTGTCTGGCCTTCGCCATGAAGCTGGCTGCCAAAAAGGCGGATCTGAACGAATGCCCATATGCTTCCGATGAAGCGAAATCCATTCTCGGCGCGGACAGCGAACCACCCATCCGGCCCATTGCCATCGGATCTGAAATCCAAAGCAAGCTGGGCGGCGAGACGGTCCTGTACAGGCATGAGAAAACATTCGTGAACAAGACGCTGATAGCCGTCAACATTGATGACGATGCGAAGGATATTGAAACCGTACTGGACAGTATCAGGGATTACAAACTGGAACGGGTCGGCGAGATACTGACAATCAATGCCGTAGCAATCACGCAAAAGAGTAAAAAGGACGATCGCTTTCTACAGCTTGTCAGGCAGGCCTGGGAAAAGACGAAGCTCGCCCTCATCCTGCGCTCGGACAGCGCCGCCGCCATAGAGGCAGCCGCCGTCCTGCTCAAGGGCACAAACAGCGTCATCGCGGATGTCCGACTGGACAATGCGGATGAAATGCGCCGCATCGCGGGGGAAAACGGCCTGGTCCTTGGCATAACGGCTCCGGACATGGACGGCGTGATCGCCCTGTCGGAAAAACTGAAAAAAGATGGATTTGTCAACCTCCTTCTTCAATTCGACACCCAGTCCACCGCGGAAACCTTCCAGACCCACACGATAGCAAGGCGCGCCGCCATCAAGGACAATTTCAAGGCGCTTGGCTATTCCACCCTCCGGTTCATCCGGACCGGCAACACGCTGGATGACACGGTAGAGGCCATCACGGAAATAACCAAATACGGCGGAATCTGCGTGCTGCCCGAATTCGAACCAGCGCAGCTTGTCGCCCTGATGACTTTGAGACTGAACATTTTCACCGACCCGCAGAAGCCAATCCAGGTGGAACCGAAAGTCTATGCCATTGGAGAACCGGACAGGAACTCCCCTGTTTTCGTGACAACCAATTTCTCCCTGACCTACTTCATCGTCTCGGGCGAAATTGAAAACAGCGGCATCAGCGCCTGGCTTGTCATTCCGGAATGCGAAGGCATGAGCGTACTGACCGCATGGGCCGCCGGCAAATTCTCCGGCGGGCACATCGCCAAGTTCATCAAGGATGTCGGTCTCGCCGACATGGTGGATACGCGGAAAATCGTCATCCCGGGATATGTGTCGCAAATAAGCGGAGAACTGGAAGAAGGCCTTCCGGGCTGGACAGTCCTCGTAGGCCCCCAGGAAGCCTCTGATCTCGAATCGTTCATCAAGACCGTATTGAAATAAGACGTGGCGATTCCCTCAGGACCGTCCTGAAACAAGACGGGGCGATTCCCTCAGGACCGTCCTGAAATAAGACGGGGCGATTCCCTCAGGACCGTCCTGAAACAAGCCGGAACAATTCCCCGCAACAGACAGTGAACCAGAATGATTTACAGCCGGTGTGATGCGATTGGTTCCATCACACCGGTTGTATTCAAATCCTTTTTCAAAATCCGGAGGTTGAACCCATGCCAGAAATCACCTTTCACCCAAGCGGGAAATCAATCGTCGTGCCGGAAGGCTCCGCGCTGCATGATGCGGCGAAGGCTGCCGGCATTTCCATTGAAACCCCGTGCGGCAGTCATGGCATCTGTGGCAAGTGCCTGGTCCGGATCGAAACAGGTCATGTGGATTTCAACAACAACGGCGTTCTTTCGCAGGAGCTCCTGGATGACGGATATGTGCTGATCTGCAAGACAAAAGTCCTTCGCGATCCGGTCAGCCTTCTGGTACTGTCTCAGTTGGACCAGGAGATAGGTCAGTTTTCAGAGGCGAAAAATGATTTGCTGATGGTCAAGCGCGCTTTGCTGCCGAAAGCCGGCAGCATTTCCCCGCTGGTCATGGACACGGCCGTAACGGTCGCCCTCCCTTCAACGGGAGATGGGCTTTCAGACCTTGATCGCCTGTACAAGGCATTGACAGCCGCTTCCCAGGTAAAGGTACCCATCAATCCAATCAATCCCATCATCCCCATCTATCCAATCGTTCCCATCAATCCCATCAATCCCATCGTTCCCATCGTTCCCATTGTACCCATCGTTCCCATCGTCCCCATTGTTCCCATTGTACCCATCGTTCCCATCGTTCCCATCAATGTCCTGGCAAAACTGCCGATAACCCTCAGGGAGAATGAAGGCAGGATCATGGTTTCCCACCATATGTATGGGAATAATCTACATATCATCGATATCATTCCTCAAGACAAGGTCGGAAATGCCAATCGTGGCAACAATGACGACGACAATGGCGATAACAATGGCAGCAACGACAGGAACTACGGCATCGCGGTAGATATTGGGACGACCACCGTCTCGGTGCAGCTAATACAAATAGGGGATGCCCATGTCCTGGCATCCGAAACGGACTATAACGCCCAGATCGAATGCGGCCTGGATGTCATAAGCAGAATCAACTACGCGCGAAAACCTGAGCGTCTGGAAGAATTGAAGAACAAGGTCCTTGCAACCATCAATGGCCTCATCGCAGATCTTTCACACGAGAACCGCATTTCGGCAAGCAGCATCCGAAGCGCTTCCATCGCAGCAAACACAACCATGACCCACCTTCTGCTCGGCATCATGCCGGAATACATACGGCTGGCGCCATACACCCCTGCCGTATACAAGGTGCCTGTCTACACGGCTTCAGAGATCGGCATCGCCATTCATCCGAATGCGCCTGTCCATATCGCGCCATCCGTGGGAAGCTATGTTGGCGGCGATATCACATCGGGCTTGCTGTGCACATCACTGGCAACCGAATCCGAAGAAGTTTGCCTGTTCATCGACATCGGCACCAACGGTGAACTGGTTCTTGGCAACAATGACTTCCTAATCGGGTGCGCCTGTTCCGCAGGACCCGCCTTCGAAGGCGGCGGCATCGAAAATGGCATGCGCGCCTCGGTTGGGGCGATTGAGCGGGTGGAAATCGACCCGGATACCGGTATCGCATCCTATTCGACGATAGGGCAGGGAAAACCTGCGGGAATCTGCGGTTCCGGCATGGTGACGCTCATCGCCGGATTGTTTTCAACGGGGTGGCTGGATGCCGCGGGTAAATTGAACAGGACAAGGAAATGCGCCTCGATAGACACCTCTTCCAAGACAGCCCGCTACATCATCGCCCCTGCGAATGAATCATCGACGGGGAGGCCGGTTCACATTTCCGAAGCCGACATCGACAACCTGATCCGGGCAAAGGCTGCCATCTATTCAGCCTGCCGCATGATGCTCAAAAGCGTGGACATGGAATTTGAAGATCTCGCCCGGGTTTATATCGCAGGCGGGTTCGGAAGATACCTTGACATCGAAAAGGCAACCGTCATCGGCCTGATTCCCGATCTGCCGGCGGAAAGGTTCTCCTACATCGGAAACGCGTCCGTCACGGGTGCCTACATGACCTTGCTGTCCGAACCTCACAGGCAAAAGCAAAAGGAATTGGCGGAAAAGCTGACATATCTGGATTTGAGCGTGGAGCCCGGGTACATGGATCAGTACACGGCCGCCATATTCCTTCCTCATACGGATGCGGAACTGTTTAAAAATGTAGTTCGACCGTTGATATGATTCCCGTTACACCCGCAAGCGAGTGGGAAAGGGCAGTTGGAGTGTGCCATCATGATTGCACCTGCTGGTAGATCGGCACGATAAAAGGGTATATATGCATGAGTCGACTTCTATCGCTTCGTTAGGAAGCTTATATATAATCCTTCCCAGATTGGACGAATAAAAGAAAAGGGGTGGCGAAAATGTGTGAAATGGATGTATATCTGGTAGACAAAACCGGTGCTGAGACATTGTATTTTGAGTCGGTCGACAAATTGACCCCCGATGGTGAAAACCTGGTGCTGGAGGACATATTCAGCCAGCGGAAAACCGTTAAGGCGAAAATCAGGGATATGGCCTTCATCAAGCACCGCATTGTATTGGTCGCGGTGGAATAAGTTCAGTTCAGGCTTTCATCATCGCTATCGTCCAAAAGCCTTACAATCCCGTTGGAGCCGTCCACCTCCAGAAACTGACCATCCCTTATGATGTCTATGGCACCGGTAATGCCCGACACGCAGGGTATGCCGTATTCTCTCGCCACGATCGCGCCGTGCTGCAAGGTTCCCCCGATTTCCAGAACTATGCCCCTTGCATTGATGAACAGGGGAGTCCAACCAGGATCGGTCGCCCTTGCCACCAGGATCTCGCCGGGAAGCAGTTGTTTTTCAGAAGCATGATGAAGTACCTTTGCCCGTCCGCGAACAGTGCCGGGTGAAATCGGATTGCCTGCAATTCCTCCATTCGCCGCTTCACGGGCATGTGGAAAGAAAATCTTCCCTCGGGAGTCTATGATGCGCACGACAAAATGACTTTTTCGGAGCCTTGCGGAAAAAGCCGTCCGTTGTTTCCCGAGAACACGCAAGTCCAGGGAAAGATTCGTTTCCGCCTCGTCAATATCCGCAACGGAAAGGTCGAATATGTGTTCCGGCGCGTCCAGACGTCCCTGCGCGACAAAAGCCCCGCCAATATCCAGCGCCTTTTGCCTGAACAAATCCACCGTCATGATGACATAGTGCTTCCCTGTTTCACGGAATCCGCCAAACGTGAAAAAGGTGTTGTAATTCTTTATGAATGTTTTGCATGCCATCGCCCCTTTTTTCATGGACATGGCAAGCAAGGCATCGTAAGCAGCCTGCCGTTTCTGAACCGTCGCTTCAAAAAAAGTTGTGCCGTTATTTGATGCCTTGACGGACAACGACATCATTTTCGCCTGTTCGAAGAGCATCGCGGGATTTTCTTTGGGGCGTGAAGTGGCTACATCGATTTCACGCGGGCACCTTGCGCCGAATTCAACCTGAAATTCATTCCACTGCGCAATGAAATCCGGATTCAGCCTGTTGCTTCGCAACGCTTCAAGAAAGTCGTTCGAATTGTCAAATCTCCGGATATCGCCGGACGATGCGAGCTTGTACAGCATGGCACCCATCTCCGTCGTCTTGTTCCCGGGCAAAGCCGTGCCAATATTGACCAGGAAATCTCGCACCGCTTCTGCTTCATCCTGAAACAACTTGTTCAGGCGCTCTTTTGCCATTTTTCCTGCGAACCATGCAGGCATGCCATACTTTGAAAAAAAGAATTCAAGTCCGCCGGTTATTCGCTCTGCGTAATGCCGCAATGTTTCGCCTGCTTCTCCCCCTGCAGTGAACCGTTCAAGCGCTGCGGGCAGTTCTGCCTGGTATTTTTCCATGAATCGTGCGGGATTACTTACGCATTTCATAATGTTTCTCATCACGGGAAGCATGGTGAAGATCATGTTCCGCTTTACCGATCTGAGTTTTTTTGGCATTTTCACAGGGACATATTCAGAAAGATCGATTCTTTTGAGCATGTCGAGTACCGTCGCATCATCGGAGCTGCCAGGAGCCAGGGCCATCTTCATGCCGCCGATTTTCAGGGAGTTGGACAGGTTCATGTAATACTGGCCGCCGGCTGTGAACGACATGCCGTCGACACCCATGAGATCGCCGCCAAGCGTCGAACTCATCTGTTTCAGGACAGATGCAAGGAAGTCGGTCCCCAATGCGGACAAGGGTCCCTGCAGCCCCTGTTCGATCAGTGTCGAGTTTGCATAAAGCCGCTTCGGTTCTCCTGGCCTTGTCATCATCTCTTCCGGCAGCGGATGATATGTCGTGATGGGGCGAACCTGCAAAAGATAAAGCCTTCCATCCGAAATCGCCCACTCGATATCCATGGGGAACTGATGATAATCTTCGACCCGACAGATTAGCACGGCAATTTCAAGCACCTGGTTGCTGCTGATGCAAGCTTCTTTTTGTGCGGTTCGAACATTCATGACAGTGCCGCCGCTGCTGCCGAGTGTTATGCTGACCTTTTTGCTGCCAACCTGAGTGCGCATGACCTGTTTCTTCACCTTGTCCACAATAAACAGATCCGGTTCCGCATCGCCTGAGACAACGGATTCGCCCAATCCGCCGTTTGCATTGATCACAGCCTCGTCATGACAGTTGTTGACCGGATTGAGGGAGAAGGCGACTCCAGCGGCTTCAGCATCGATTTGCCGTTGAATCATGACGGCCATGCGTGGCAATTCTGCTGCAATGCCCTGCTCTTTCCTGTAAAGGAAAACCCGTTCGTCGAAGCAGGAGGCGAAGCAACTGCGCACTGCATCCTCCAGTCCTTCCGTCTTCACGCCCAGCTTGGTTTCGTAGATGCCGGCGAACGAAAAGCCTGCCATGTCCTCCTCCGGAGAAGAAGATCTCACGGCAAACAGGGAACAGGGAAAATCAGTCCGAAAATCAATGACGGCCATATCAAATTCATTTTTCTGCGCTGTGTCGAATGTCAGCGTGTCGCAGAACAACCGCAGTTCCTTCGCGATGCCGCCGGATTCACCAATTCCCGCATTCTGCGAGGCGCTCCACAGACCGGTTGCCAGTATTTTTTCCATCCATGGCGCAAAGAACGCAACGGATAGGACGATGGCTGGAGGAACTGCGAATCCCTCCCTGTACATGACCATCAGATTCAGGGCCTTGCCCCCGATTTGCCCTGCGTCCGGTTTTTCAGCTGAACTGAACGAAATGACTGATTTCATTGGGATCCTCTTTCCGGTTTTTCAGATGAAATAAACGAAACGACTGATTTCTTTGGGATCCTCTTTCCGGTTTTTCATCCGACAATATGTTGTGTAATTATATTATATGAAGCAATTCCTTTTTCATCAACCGACAATATGGTGGTTCGTGTCGGTTTTTCATCAGTATCCTCCCGGACTGCGAGTTCATCTCAGAAGTGACGTTTTATTGTTCGTAAAGGAAAATACCTTATTTCATGTGCTCACAGGAAATGTTTGACAATGAAAATAAATATGTCTTTCCACTTTACTTGTTATACTATCATATGTTATTATTATCCTATGTTATTATTCTAATATGAAAGAAGGGAATGAATCATGTCCATCCAATTTGCCATCCTGGGCATGCTCAGTTGGAAGCCGGTTACGGGTTATGAACTCAAGAAAGTATTCGAGGAATCCTCGTTCATGCACTGGTCTGGCAACAACAACCAGATTTACAAGCCCTTGCTGAGTTTGTTGGAACAGGGGCAAGCCGCCTGTGAAACAGTTCATCAGGAGGGTGCCCCCACAAAGAAGGTTTACAGCATCACAGATGAAGGAAAGAGGGTTCTGCGGGAATGGGTCCGTTCCACACCGGAGCCGATGGACATCCGAAAGACCTTCCTTATCCAGCTTGCCTGGGCAGACCAACTCGATGGTGCAGGAATCGACACGATGCTGCAGGGATATGAAGAAGAAATCCTCGCGCAGATTGTCATGCACAAGGAGAAGATTCGCCGCGGAATTGCCGGGCCGAACCGCACGGCGAGGGAAGCCCGCATCTGGGAAGCCATTCACGGGAATATCCTCGCCACATGGCAGCAGGAGCTTTCCTGGGTTCACGAACTGCGCCAAGAGCTGAAAGCAGCGGATACGGATACGAATGGGGTGCCTTTCGTTCGACCAGTAAAATGATACTAATCCCTTAAACAAGTGACCGGCACCACGAGTACGCCATTGTCGAGTTTCAGGGCGTAGCCGTTT
>CAZFWQ010000169.1:0-8274 GCA_964522755.1 uncultured Oscillospiraceae bacterium
GAACGTTCGAACGGAATTTGTTCCCGATGCAGGGGCCGATCCCATGCCGATACAGGCGCCGCAGGCATTCTCGAGCATGCGGACCCCGGCGCGGACAAGGAAGCCGTACTCGCCGCTCTCAAGCAGATGCTCCACGACCTGCCTTGAGCCCGGGCTGACGATGACGTGCAGTTCGTCGGAAACCGCCTTCCCTTTCAGCATCTGGGAGACAACCTTCAAATCCCGGAGGGATGAATTCGTGCAGGAGCCGATGGCAACCTGCGCAACGGGAATCTCTCCGGCTTCGCGGACCGTCACCACCCTGCCGGGGCTGTGCGGCAGGGCAACCATCGGTTCCACCAGCGAGAGATCCAATTCGATGTATTCGTCGTATGTGGCGTCCGCATCGGCGATGAGCAGCTTCCAGTCGGAACCGCGGCCCTGCGCTTCCAGAAAGTCCCTCGTGACGCCGTCGCTTGGAAAAATACTGGTGGTGCAGCCTGTTTCGGTTCCCATGTTGGTGATGGTGGCACGGTCCGGTACGCCCAGGGTGGCGACGCCTTCCCCATAAAACTCAAAAACCTTGCCGACATTGCCCTTCACGTCAACACGGCGCAGCAGCTCCAGGACCACGTCTTTCGCGGATACCCACGGCTGAAGCCGCCCAGTGAGCCGTATGCCGACGATTGACGGATACCTGACGCGGAAAGGCGCGCCCGCCATCGCGCAGGCGACGTCCAGACCCCCGGCGCCCATTGCGAAGCACCCGATGCCACCGGCCGTGGGCGTATGGCTGTCGGAACCGATCAGGGTGTTCCCCGGTTTCGCGAACCGCTCCAGGAAAACCTGATGGCAGATGCCGTTGCCAGGTTTTGAATAGTGCATGCCATACCGTGCCGCAATGCTCTTGAGGAAACGGTGATCGTCGGCATTCCTGAAATCTGTCTGGAGCGTGTTGTGGTCGACGAAACTGACGCTTGCCTCCGTCCGCACGCGGTCGATGCCTATGGCTTCAAACTGGAGGCAGGCCATGGTGCCCGTCGCATCCTGCGTGAGGGTATTGTCCATGCGCAGCCCGATTTCATTGCCGCATGCGGGATTTCCTTCCGCAAGGTGTGCGGCGAGGATTTTCCCGGTTACTGTTCCTGCCATGTCGTGTACCCCGTTTCCGCCATCGTCCCTGTGGGACGCGAATGTTCGTCAATGATGCGGCTGCCCGGCCTGGTCGCATCGCTACCCTATTATATGTGAAATGAGGATTCGAGTGCAACAAGCCGCACCATAAGTTATAATGTGTTGGCAGGGCGGTTCGCAGCCGTAAAACCGGACAACCTTGCGCACAGATGTTCCATTCCGGACGGGACTGGGGGAATCGTTGATGACTTTCATGGAAGACACAAGGGAAAACGCGGAAAGCAAGGTTCTCCTGCTCTTCTTCGCGGACAAGGTCCGCATGCCCGTCAGCAGCATGCAGCTGACACGCATCATGCTCGAACACCGGTTCATGAACTATTTCCACATGCAGCAGTGCCTGCATGAGTTGACGGACAATCATTTCCTTTCCCTGGAAAACCGCGAGGGTACGGACTTTTACAGCATCACGCCGGATGGCGCAAGAATTCTGGACCTGTTCCGCAGCCTTGTCCCGGAGGGAATCAGGACCCGCATGCTGGCGGGCATTTCCGAAATCCGTACAGGCCTGATGAGGGAGACTTCCGTAACCGCAGACTCCCTTCTTGTAACCGAAGATGAATACCAGGTCACGCTCCGCATCGCGGAGACCGATGTCCCCTTGTTTGAAATGAGGCTGTCGGTCGGGTCGCGGGATGATGCAAGGTCCATCTGCCGAAACTGGCGTGAAAACGCGAACATCCTGTATCCTCGGTTCATCACGCTGTTGCTTTCGCAAATATCAGCTCAGAATGAATTTCCAGAACTGGAACCTCCTGGATTGGAACCTCCCAGTCTTGAACCTCCCGGCCTTGAACCTCCCGGACAGGAACCTCCCGGACAGGAACCTGCTGGGCCGGAACCCGCGGAAGCGAGGTTCCTCAGGGAATCCGATCCACCGCAAGAGACTTGAACAGTGCAAAGAATTCGCGCAGGTAGACATTCGGCCAGATGACGGCCGGAGTCGGCGCCCCGATTCCGAATGCGGTAAAACCATTTCTGGAAGCCAGAATCCGGGCCCTGAACACATGAAAATCATTCGTGACGAACAGGATGGGAGACCCGTCCCATCCTGCTTTTTCCATCAGGATGCGGCTGTACCGGAAATTCTCCATTGTGCTTGAAGATCGGTCTTCAATCAGCACATCCTTGCCGAGGGCACCTCGCGAGACAAGGTACGACGCCATGGACACCGCTTCCGGAACCGGCTCGTTGGGTCCCTTCCCTCCTGAAACCACCAATCGTGTCCCGGGATGCGCCTGATACCAGTCCAACGCCTCGTCAAGACGGTTTTCAAGCGCCCATGTCGGAGTTCCGTCGGCCTTGATGCCGCAGCCCAGTACGACAAGCCACTGATTGCTTCCGGCCGCCTGTTCCATGAATCCCGCTTTCCCGTGGACATACGGATCCGATATGAGCAGCCCTTCAACGAGAAGGAACACCAGCAGGCCGAACGACAAGACAATGCGGGTTTTGCGCTGCAGAACAGGATTCATGAGCATCCGCCTTCCCCTGGACCACCGGATGGCGGCAAGCAGAAGCAGAAAAACGCCTGAGACAGCAGGTAAAAGCAGTCCCAAATCCCATCCGGCAGAAACGGAATGCGCGGAGAAGGACTGGAATATCGCTGCAATCGCGAATGCGGAGATCAGGAAATTGAATACGTGGAACCCGGTTTTCTTCATTTCGCCTTTCACGTGCTTTCAATGCAGAGCAAGTCATGCTCCACGCACCCAGCGCACCGAATCGGCAGCTGCGTCGAATGTATGTGCGGCTGCATCGAGGGGGCACCAGCAGCCGCATCGAGCGGGCACCAGCAGCCGCATCGAGCGGACATCAGCCCTCTTGTGCGGCTGCCGCCGGCTCAGCCGCGAGGGATGATTCGTCGTCACCCGCCATAAGCGGTGATGGTGATGGACTCGATCTTCACATCGACAACTGGCTTGTCCTGCTCGCCGGGATTCAAGGTTTTCACCGCCGCGATTTTGTCCAGCACGTCAAAGCCCTGGTAAACCTGTCCGAAAACCGTGTGCTTCTGGTCGAGGTGATAAGTCCCGCCGACCGCATCGTACCCTTTTTCGGCATCTTCAGGCCATCCGCCCTCCTTGAGCTGGGCAACGACATCGTCTCCCACGGTCTTCTCATCTGCCTGGACGATGAAGAACTGGCTGCCATTGGTATTCACTCCTGAATTGGCCATGCAGAGGGCGCCCCGGAAGTTGAAGGCCCTGGCTGTGAACTCATCCTCGAACGGAGCACCCCAGATGCTCTCCCCGCCGGAGCCATCCCCTATGGGATCGCCGCCCTGTATCATGAAATCCTTGATGACGCGGTGAAAAGTCAGACCGTCGAAATAGCCGTTCTTCGCATGCGTCATGAAGTTCTCGACCGCTTTCGGCGCTTCGGTGGGAAGCAGGCGGATGTGCATTTCACCCATCGAGGTTTTCATGATGGCGATAGAATCTCCTTTGGCCGGCAACTGCAGCTGAAAGACGCCGGTAGCGATGGCATCTTTCACATCCTGCTCCGAAACCGTGCCGCCGCATCCTGCCAGGATAGCCAGCGACAGCAGGACCGCCGCCAGCAGAAGAACCCGTTTTCCGAACATTGCTTTTCCCCCTTATGCTGCCCGCACTTCACGCAGGGCATCCGCAAGACAGTATAGCATATGCCTGCGGTAACTTGAAAGACCGGCTGCGTATAAATTATCCCATATCATCCCAAATTATCCCATATCATCCCAAATCATCCCAACATCATCCCAATCCGGTGGCGTTTACGGTGACATCGTCACCAACCATTGTTTGACAACATGATACAATGGGGAAAAATGAGCAGTTGCCTGACGTATGAATACTCAGGCGCATGGAGGTATGATTATGGCCAATGCAGTGACAAAGACAACATTCGAACAGGACGTCCTGAAGTCAGCCGTGCCCGTTCTCGTGGATTTCTGGGCCCCCTGGTGCGGCCCTTGCCGCATGCTCTCTCCCTCGCTGGATGAACTCGCACGTGAATTGGACGGAAAAGCCAAAGTAGTCAAGGTAAATGTTGACGAAGAGCCGGAACTTGCTTCGAAATACGGCATCATGAGCATTCCAACGGTCATCGCCTTCAAGGGCGGGCAGGTCGCGGGAAAGATGATCGGTTTCCGGCCCAAGGATGATTTCCGCAAAATGGTTGTTTGAACATCCGCACGTCGAGTGACCACGGGTTCGGGAGTTGGAAGGCCAACTCCCTTTTTTTGTCCTGGTTTAGGGATCACTGAGGTACAATCTGGATTATCACGCTTGTTCCAGCGAAAAATATTCACGAACCTGAAAAGGACCCGCCGTTTCAGTCACATTCAGGGTCCACAGCGCACACGCGGGTCAGATGCTGTATAATGGTCATGGTCCTTCTTTCAGATATGGAGGCCTGCAATGTGATTGAAGTACGAAGGAGCAGCATGACGATGGATACGGTTTTGAAGGATCTCGAGCACGCTTTCCCGTTCATCGGCGAATTGTCTTCCGCCGACCGGGAAACGCTTCTGGGCTTGTGCCGCTACAGTGTCATACCGGCCGGAACGTTCATCATGAACGAAAGCATCAAATGCAGCGGAATTTCCCTGCTGGTGACGGGCCTTGTCCGCATTTTCAAACTTTCGGACGAAGGGCGGGAGATCACGCTTTACCGGATAGGGCGCGGAGAAACCTGCGTTCTCACGGCCGCATGCCTCTTGGGATCGAGTGAAGTCCCCTACCCTGTTTCCGCCATCACCGAACACGATACGCTGATGGTGGTGGTGCCGCTGGAACCGTTCCGGCAGCTGTTTCAATCCTGCGAACCGGTCAGGCAGTTCGTCTTCTCCGCCATGGCCGCAAAGTTCTACGCCGTGCTCGGACTGGTGGAAAACATCACTTTCAAGCGCACGAACGAACGTCTCATGGACCTGCTCATCTCAAAAACCGGAGGCGGAACTTATCCCCTGTATGCCACCCACGAGTCCATCGCCTCGGAACTCGGGACAGCGCGCGAGGTGGTTTCCAGACTGCTGAAGGAGTGTGAACGGGACGGCCTGCTGGAACTGCAGCGGGGAAAGGTCACCCTGAAATCGCTTTCCCGCACACAGCTCGCCGCATCCGCCGGGTAGGCGGTTCCTGCTTCATCTGACGAAGGCATGCCCGGCTGCTTATGGCAAACCGGAAGTGTCCGGCAAGCCTGTAAATGTGACATCGTCACAGTATGCTTTGCATTCTTGCGATAATCTGTGAAAATATGGGTGGGTGTTTTGTGCCATACCGTGTTAAAGCATTATCAATGTCGATGAGCCATTCATCATCAATTGGGTAATCAAACCGTGACAAGGAACAAAAATCATCCATCCAATGTCAAAGAGGAGGAAACATGGGCAAGAGAGTACTGATTGTTGGTGGCGTTGCTGGCGGAGCCACCGCGGCCGCAAGGTTGCGCCGTCTGGACGAGAACGCGGACATCATCCTGTTCGAACGGGGCGAATTCATCTCATTCGCGAACTGCGGCCTTCCCTATTTCATCGGGAACGTCATCACGGATGAAGACAAGCTGACACTGCAGACTCCTGAATCATTCAAAGACCGTTTCAATGTGGACGTGCGCATCCTTTCAGAGGTCATGGCCATCAACCGGGAAACAAAGACTGTCACGGTCCGGAACATCCTGGAAAGGCGCGAGTATGAGGAAGCCTATGACAGCTTGATCCTTTCCCCAGGCTCCGCCCCCATCCTTCCACCCATTGAGGGCGCAGGTTCAGAGGCGGTTTTCACTTTGCGAAACATCCCGGACACCTTTCGCATCAAGAATTATGTGAGAAAGGCGCATCCGAAGCATGCCGTCGTTGTCGGAGCCGGCTACATCGGCATTGAGATGGCTGAAAACCTGCACGCCGCAGGTGTCGACGTTTCCATCGTCGAGTTGATGGACCATGTCATCCAACCGCTTGATGCGGACATGGCCGGTGAAATCCACCGCCACATCATTTCCAAGGGTGTGGGACTGTACCTGAACATCGGGGTCACGGCCATAGGAGACGGAGGTTCCGCATCCAGGTATCGAGTACAGCTGAACAATGGCGGCCACATTGATGCCGACATGGTCATCATGGCCGTCGGAGTCCGCCCGGAGAGCAATCTTGCCAAGGCGGCAGGGCTCACGCTCGGCACCCGTGGCTGCATCGCGGTCGATGATTCAATGCGCACAAGCGATCCCGCCATCTACGCAGTGGGCGACGCGGTGGAAGTCACGGACTTCACAACGGGGCGCAAGGTGTTCGTTCCGCTTGCTTCCCCTGCGAACCGCCAGGGCCGCATTGCGGCCGACAATGTCAATGGCGGAAACAGCCGATACGGCGGCGTCCAGGGCACGGCCATCCTCAAGGCCTTCGACATGACGGTCGCCGTGACCGGAAGCAGTGAGAAGACATTGAAGGACAACAACATCCCCTTCCTCAAGTCCTACACGTTCAGCGGCAGCCATGCAAGCTACTATCCGGGCGCCACCTTCATGACCATCAAGATGCTGTTCGCTCCGGAAACCGGCAAGATCCTGGGTGTCCAAATCACGGGGCATGAAGGAGTGGACAAGCGCATGGACGTTTTTGCCACCGCCATTCGCGCCGGCATGACCGTGTCCGACCTCACGGACCTCGAACTCGCCTACGCACCGCCATTCGGCTCGGCCAAGGACCCTGTCAACATGGCCGGCTACACCGCGTCGAACATTTTGGAAGGAGCCTGGAAACCTTTCTACTGGCATGATGTGCCCTCCCTTGACCGCAAAGCCGTGAACTTCCTCGATGTCCGGACGAATGAAGAGTTTGCCAACGGTACCCTTGACGGGGCTTGCAATATCCCGCTGGACGACCTCCGCATCCGGCACACGGAACTCGACAAGGCCAAACCCGTATACCTTTTCTGCCAGATTGGCCTGCGCGGCTATATTGCCAGCCGCATCCTGACGGCAAAGGGGTTCAACGTTTACAACCTCGCCGGAGGCTACCGCTTCGCCGGAATGGCGACAACCCTCACGCCGCCAACACCCCCCGCCCGTCGTGAAGCGAGGGAATCTTCGGATGATACGGCTTCCATGGAACGCTCCGAAAAATCACCATCACACCATCTGACGGAGACCGGAAAGGCTGGGTCCGGCATCTCCGTTAAAGCCAACCAGGGCCATGTTGCCAGCCTGAAGGTGGATTCCTGCGGACTTCAGTGCCCGGGACCGATCCTGAAGGTATATGACGGCATGAAGAACCTGATGCCCGGCCAGATATTGGAAATCACAGCGAATGATCCCGCCTTTGCCGGCGATGTGTCCGCCTGGTGCCGGCGCACAGGGAATGACCTTCTCGAAAACATCACCGAACGCGGCATCATCCGGTGCCTCATCCGCAAGGGCAGCCCTGTGGCGACGGAAAAAAACGCGTCGGACATGCGGTTGGACAAGAACATCATCGTTTTTTCAGGTGACCTTGACAAGGCACTTGCCGCGTTCATCATCGCGAACGGAGCCGCCGCCATGGGCCGTAGGGTAAACATGTTCTTCACGTTCTGGGGTCTCAACATCCTCAGAAGGGCGAAGCGGGTGAAGGTGCGCAAGAGTCTCATTGAGAAGATGTTCGGCGTGATGATGCCCCGCGGGGCGGACAAGCTGGCCATTTCCAAGATGAACATGGGTGGCATGGGTGCCTCCCTGATCCGCGGAATCATGAAGAAGAAAAACATCGCCTCCCTGACGGAACTCATGGAGACGGGCATGCGGAACGGCGTCGACATCGTCGCTTGCACCATGTCCATGGATGTCATGGGGATAAAGATGGACGAGCTCATCGAAGGAACGAAACTGGGTGGCGTGGCGGCAATGCTCGCAGCCGCCGAAGAATCGGACATGTCGCTGTTCATCTGAAATCCATGACAATCCGCCTGAACGAACCACACTGGAGAAACGGCGCCGAAGGGGCTGAACACAAGTTGTTCAGCCCCTTCTTCTCGCACGGAAACCCCTCTCGTTTCACGATGTCCGCTTCCATTCACGATGTCTGTTTCCATTCATGATGTCCGCTTCCATTCACGATGTCCGCTTCCATTCACGATGTCCGTTTCCATT
>CAZFWQ010000170.1:0-8250 GCA_964522755.1 uncultured Oscillospiraceae bacterium
CAAACATCTTGGGAAAAAGATTCCTCATTGAATCTCCTCATAGTCTTTATCGGTTTTCTATTTCACACTAAATGAAGAAGGAGGCAATGTCAACAAGGCACAATTGATAATTTATGTGAACACGCATGCCTGCAGACATATTGAAATATTGTCACGAAATTCCTGGTATGCACCCATGTTGTGCCTGCTGGCATCTGTCCGTTTACAACTCGTTTCCAGTCTGTTATTGTAGTGACAGGAGACCCATCCGGTTCATATTTTGAAGGGGGAGGCTGGTATAATGGATTACAGTTACAACTACAACATGGATTCCATACCGCCCGGTCTGATGATCGTAAACCTTCTTGTGGCCGTGTTCTATTTGTTCTGCATGTGGAAACTTTTCACCAAGGCCGGTCAGGCGGGATGGAAGTGCCTCATACCCATCTACAATTATTACATCATGCTGAAAATCGGCGGGAAACCCGGGTGGTGGCTTCTTTTGATGTTCATACCATTTGTGAACATCGTCATCGCGTTCATGATGCTGGCCGCGTTTTTGCGCGCCTATGGCCGATATGGCGCAGGACCGGTTCTGTTGATGATTTTCTTCGGAGTCTTCTACCTGCCATATCTTGCATTCTCAAGCAACGTGCGATATGTGGGTGCGCAGCAGGCATATGGAGCACCGAATAATTCCGGATATGGTCCGCAATATGGCCGGCAGTATCCTCCGCAGGGACAGTATCCTCCGCAGGGACAGTATCCTCCGCAGGGACAGTATCCCCCGCAGGGACAATATCCTCCGCAGGGACAGTATCCTCCCCAGGGGCAGTATCCCCAACAGCAATACCCGCAGCAGCAGCCTCCGTATCAGCAGCCGACGGAATATCCACCTCAAGGGCAGAGTCCCCAGGCTCCTTATTCTCAGCAGCCCCAACAGCCCCAACAGCCCCAGTATCCGCCTCAGAACAACCTGCCTCCCCAATAATTCCCATTAAAAAGAAATGAAAATCAAAACCCTCAGTTTCACATAATGAAGCAGAGGGTTTTGTCATGGGGCAAGAGCGATGAATAGCGATCGATTAAACGTTTCCCACATGTACGGTGTTCAAGCATCGGGAAGCAACGGACGCCAGGAAACGAAGGCGCTGCACGGAAATCGGTTCTGGTTCCCTCATCTTGTAGTCGGGATGGTGGCGTGTCAGATGAAGCGGAATATCAGGCGATATCGCAGCAATCCATTTTGAAAGGCTGATGACTTCCTGCTCGGAATCATTTCTTCCCGGAATCAGCAAAGTGGTCAGTTCAACATGGCAAACTCCATGGCAATTTTGAATGGTCTGAAGAACAGGTTCCAGACCACCCTTGCAGAGCTCGCCGTAGAAATCCTGCGTAAATGCCTTCAGGTCTATGTTCATGGCGTCAATGAACGGCAGCAGCGCCATCAAAGGCTCTTTCAGGATATAACCGTTTGTGACCAGCACATTGCAGAGCCCTGCGGTGCGGAGGAGCTTTGCACAATCATAAACGTACTCGTACCAAATGGTAGGTTCGTTGTATGTGTATGCAACGCCGATATTGCCGTCATGCATCATTTCACGGGCCAACTGCAGCAAGTTTTCTGGTGGAATGACACTCCAGGAAGCTTCTTCCTGAGAGATGCGCCAGTTTTGGCAGAAATCACAAGAGAGATTGCAACCAAATGTGCCGACAGAGAGGATCTTCTTTCCGGGATGGAATGAAACAAACGGTTTTTTTTCAATCGGATCCAATGCCAGGGAAGTTACTTTGGCATAGTTGCGAACTGACAAGACGCCATCGATGTTTTCGCGGCTCAGGCACCGGCTGGTTTGTCCTGGTTTCAGCAGGCATCCGTGCGGACACAAGCCGCATCTGGCAATGCCGTCCGCCAATGATTCCTGGTATTTTGCGATGAATTTGCCTGGTGTGCCGTCTGACCTGGCATGGGATTGGCGATCAGATTGGATACCTGCTCCGGGCAGCGACCTGGTTTTCATTCTGCGTACCGCGTAATGGTGAAACGCGAAATCCGGAATTCGCCTGCAGGGTCTATTCCGCCTTTTCTGCAGGCGATATCCAGCTGCTGTGCCACGGTGTCCACGCCCTCCAGGTCAGGCAGCAGCAGGCCGCGGTTACGGCCTTTTTCCACAATGACCCCGTATGTCTTCGGATCAAGGTCCGATTTTGATTTAATTGGCTCTGCAGGGTTCAGAACGTCAACGTTCACAGTCAGAAAAGGCAATTCATCCATTGTGACCGGATTGAAACGCGGATCCGCCGTAGATGCGCTGATGGCATTCTGTATGATTTCCTCCGCAACGGAACCCGTAGTGGGTGCGATGGTGCCGATACAGCCGCGCAGGTCGCCGAATTTGTGAAGGGAAACAAATACGCCTGCCCGTGCATTCAACAGTTCCGGAGGTGCATCCGCTTCAATGGGCAGGATACGGTGTCTGCTGCAGATATATGCATTCAATGACGCCTTGGCGATTCTGACATGTGCCGGGATATCTTTGGATTGGGTCCTGGTCATATTCCCGGATGCGATTGCGCAAGCAGATGCACGAAGTGGGGCTGCTTTGGCCTGCGAAGATGCTTCGGCCTTTTCCGGCAATGTGACAGCGGGCTCTATTGCCGCCATCGTTGCGGCACCGACCATGACGGAAGCCACGCCATATCCGATTCCGAAAGGAGCTTCATATGAAAGAACCTTGGCAACCGGGGACAATCCGTCCATAGCGCCGCACAAGAGCACGATTGAACGGAAACCGCATTCGGCGGCCTTTTCGCGCAGGGAATGGTCAATTGAGAGTATTTCTTTCAGGCCGCCCTTTTCCAACAGCTCCATGATCAGCGCATCAAACCGTTTTCCCTCCGGACAGGCCCCATAAGGACTATCGGCATTCACTTTGTGCGAGAGGTCACCGCTCGCGACAAGCAAAGTCCGGCGGCCGGTTTCTTCTGCAGCATTGCGAATGGCGCGGCCAGCCTCATATAGCTGCTGCAGGTCGATTCCTGCGGATGCTAGCACGACAAGGTGGAAATCTGTGTAGTGTTTCGACAGGAAATGAAGCGGGACCAATGTACCATGGTCCAACTCCGGCTCTATTCCGTAGCGTTTCATCGATTTGGACTCGATAGGTCCTGCAGCAATTCCGAGTTGGTTGAGTTTGAAGAGGATGCACTGCTGCAATTCTTCATCCCACTGGTACCCCTGTTCCGTATTGTCCCCGAACTGACGGAGCGCGCCGGTCAGCTTTTGGTCCGGATGTTGGGGTTGATTGAAATAGATGAAATCCCTGAATACGGGAGCGTGAGGTGAAACAAGCACGATGGTTTCGGGCTTTAGTTCCGCCGTGAGGACCGCGAGACGTTCCAGCGCGTCCCGGGTCTGCTGCGCTTCTTTTTCCCTGCCTTTTCCTACTTTCGGCACAACGACCGGGGGATGGGGCATCAAGAATCCTCCGAGGAAAAAAGTTGTATGATCTGAAGGCCCTGCCGATGGAATATCATACTCCGACACGAGATCACCTCCTGAAATCATTGTATGCCAATCAGGCAAGAGTTGTAAGGGCTTCAATGAATTGTGTTTCAGGTGAATTGCCATCATGAATATGAAGTGCATGAATGCCCTGGTGGCAATAGATTAGTGGCAGATTGTCTGGCAGATTGTCTGGCTTGTTGATATGTTCCTCCTGATGAGATATGCTTTGACCGACGGGAACGGGTACTAGCATACGGATGAAACGGGAGATGATGATGAAGGCAGCTTTTATGAGATTCATGAGTGGTCGATACGGACAGCAGGGACTGGACAGTTTCGGATTTTTCCTGGTCATTATGGTTCTTGTGCTGGCAGGCTCCCCGTTTGTATGGATTGCCAGCCCTCTTGTCGTCGTATGGGAAGTTTTCCGACTACTTTCCCGCAACACGGCAGGACGGCTTTCAGAGGAACTGCACTTCAGGAAGATTACGTCCGTCGTGGCTGGCTGGCTGTCCCCAATCTGGCGCATCATTGCTAAAACGGCAGCATATGCCGCCGGTTTCATCTGGAGGTTCATCCGAGATGCAAAGGTGAAATACCGGCAGGCGCGCATTCGTATCCGCGAGCGCAAGACGCACATGTTCATCCACTGCCCGCAATGCAGGAATGTCCTGCGCCTGCCGCGCGGGAAAGGTCGTTTGTCAGTCACTTGCCCCGTCTGCAGGAAGACGTTCCTTAAATCGACCTAAGCGGATTGTACCAGCATATGCGGTGAAAAGAATAACGCTGCCTCAAAATCCAAGTTTGAGACAGCCTTATTTCAATTTCTGGCCGTGATTATGCCTATCTGCTTGCATACCGTGTCAGTTTGTCAGATACGTCATTGCTGAAATGCGATATGAAAGCCAGGACATACTCGTTGATATCCAGACTGGGATCCCTTACAAGCGGCGTGAGGTCCATGGCAATGGCCATTTGGTTCGTGGTGTCAGTGCCGTGGGATTCCGCATAGGTGGCGTTGGCCAGCCTGCGTCCCGATGTGGCGAGGTCATAACGCTTGCCGCCTGCGATTTGGGAATCATAAACGCTTATGACAGCCGCGGCAATATTGGGATGCCCTGCAACATCAAACTGGATTTTTTCCTTGTCCATCATCCAGTCGAGTGCACGCCATACTTCACATCCATATACTTTTTCCGGCCGCATGCTTTCCGGCAGTTCCCGAATAGCCGCAAGGACGCGCAGTGCGACACTGACATGAGTGTCGTGCTTGTCTGCCGGATTGTGCGTATAGACAACCCGGGGCCGTGCAGCACCTAACAGCGACTTCAACTCTGAAACAACCAAATCGCTGTTTCCATCCTTCACTTCGGAACTGGAATAATCCAACATGGCCAGAGCGCCATACTCGCCCACATACGCGGCCTTCTTCTGCTCCGCCTGCCTGATCCGCTGCATGTCCTCATCGCTGCAGGCGGCATATTGGCCGATTCTGGGACTTCCTGCACCGTTGGTCACCACTACGCCAAAGTACCATTCATCCTCTTTGCCGAAGCATTCGAGGATACCCTGAAACGACATGATTTCCAGATCGTCCTGATGCGCGCCGATACCCATTGCCGTGGTGCGGCCGATCGCTTCTGCTTCAGGCTTGCCGTCGGGAATGAAAAAGAGGGCATTGGTTTTATGAAGCATCATCTCGATTTCCCCGTTTCTGCAGTATGGCACAATGGTTTATGTGAGATTTCATCATGTCTTCAATGATGATTCACAACCGCATGCGTGATTCCAGTCCGTGAATTCATCCTTTTTTTATTTCAGGCAGGCTGGCGGCCGCAATCGACTGACCCACACGCTTGTTGGATTCATCCGGCATTCCGACATCGATTCTGCCTGCCAGTTCCGGGAACTCCGTTTCCAGGACATCGTGCGCCTTCTTCAGGATGAGGGCGCCCCCAATGCCTGAAGTGACGCGACCCAGCACCAGGACGTGCCTGATGTCGTAAAAGGATGCATAATGCGCGATGGCATATCCGAGATAGACCCCGATGGACTCGAAGATTCCGTCTGGACGCCTATCCCCGGCCTCGTGCAGATCCTGGACGACCTTCAGCTTCTGTGCAGGCGACAGTGCTTCACCGAGAAGGATTCCGGCGGCCGGAGCCAGCTTGATGACGGCATCCTGGGAGAAGAACTTGACGCCGCATCCATAGTCTCCCGACCATTCATCAGTCATGGACGCCGGATTGCAGTCTACCGGCACGAATGCCAGTTCATTGAGCCATCCGGTGATGTTGCCGTTTTTGTCCACATATCCGCCGGCCTGGCTGGTACCCATGGCAATTCCGAGAACGCTGTTGTCGTTCAGGTCGATGGCGCCGGCCAGGGCAGTGACATCGCCATCATTTGCGACTTCCACCGGAATGTTTCCCATCTCTTTCGCCACACGCAAATAGATGTCCTTGACTTTGGCATCGAACATCTCTTGTGGAACCTTGAGAAACAAGGAGGCCACCATGACGCGGTTGTCGACGAGAACGCCTGCCGAGCTGACACCCAAAGCATCTACACGCGGCATTCTTGACGCTGCGGTCTTCACGGAATCCATGATTTCCCGATAATGATAGTCCGGGTCCGCCTGTGTTTTCGGATACCAGACGACTTCTTCGCTGTATATGACTTTCCCGTCGACAACCGCGGACACCTTGCGATCGCTGCCTCCGGCATCGAAACCGATTCTGCACCCGTCCAGATGCCTTCCGACAGGTTTGGCGCTTTCATTTGCAGCAGGCGCATCTTCCAGTGCGCAGCTTTCAACCGTGAAGGGTTTTTCGTAGACCCTGCTCATGAATGCAGCGTCAAATGCGCGAAGATTGTTTGGCGAGTATGCGTTTTCAATGTACGCGGCGACTTTCGCGGAACCGGCCAGGGTGACCTTCCATCCGCCATAAATCCATAGCAGTGACTTCAGGAGCCTTTCCACGTAAGCATTGTTTTCATCATCCATGCCGGTCCCGTCTGCGAAGATGACCGTATCGAAGGAGGAGACCATGGAACTGCCGCGTTCAATGGCAATGATCAGCCGCGTCCCATGCTTGCTTTCCGCAACTGCCTGCAAAAACGCGCGGGATGCCAAGGCGACGGGCATGAAATCCGAATCCAAAGGAGGAAGAATAGCCGGTGTTATTTTGCGTATCATGAAAACCTCCGCTTTTTACTGGAAGAAATGAAGAATTGGAACAATCCGGGTATCGCTATTGTAACAACACGCATCATACCGTCATGTGCCTATTTTATTGCAATGAACAATGAAATCATAGTACCAAACCGATACTTATTTTACACTTTCGGGTTGCATCCGGTGCGGTGATGCAAATCCGGCGTCAGTCCATCACAACTGGCGCCTATTCCGGATCTTGCAGCGCAGTTCCCTATCTGAAACTGTTTCGACGTTTTACAGCCCTGAGAAGTTTAACGACTGTCCGAGACTTTCAGCGACTTGCTGAGATGTTCAGCGACTGTCCGAGACTTTCAGCGACATGATGAGAAGTTCAGCGACTGTCCGAGAAGTTCAACAGTCGGAGAAGGTCAACAGGCTGGAGAAGTTCAACAGGCTGGAGAAGATTGGCAACCGCCGGAGAAGTTTGCGCTGGAAGGACCGCGCATGGGATGATATAATACACGCAACCCTGCTGATGCCCGCATCCCGCTGAAATAGCGGTGATGGGCGCAAACACGGCACAAGGAGACGGCAAGATGACAAACACAGGCATACGGTCTCTCGTAATAAAACAGGCCCGGCTGGCGGGTGATTTCCTCAGAAAACAGGGCATGCATCATGATACCATTGATTTCAATGAAAATGTCGACCGGTTCATACTGGAAATGGAAAACGGGCTTGCCGGGAAAAACAGTTCCCTGCCGATGATTCCCACGTATATCGCCATGGAGGACAAGGTGCCTCTCAATGAGCCCGTGATAGTCATTGATGCCGGCGGAACCAATCTGCGGGTGGCTCTCGTTTACTTTGACGATCTGGGAAAGCCTGTGGTCGGCGACTTCCGGAACTATCCGATGCCGGGTACCCAAGGGGAAATCGACCGCGATGCGTTCTTCGACACCATGGCGGATTATCTGGAACCTGTCCTTTCAAAGAGCGATAAAATCGGATTCTGCTTTTCCTACCCGACAGAAATCCATCCGGACAGGGATGGCAAGCTGCTGTTCTTCACAAAGGAAGTCAAAGTGACCGGCATGAACGGCGTCATGGTGGGAAACGGTTTGCTGGACGCCATTGAAAGGAAAGTGATGAAACGCCCGAAGCATGTGGTGCTCCTCAATGACACCGTCGCCACGCTGCTTGGTGGCAGGGCTGCGTTCCCGGACCGGATTTTTGACAGTTACATAGGATTCATACTGGGTACGGGTACAAATACCTGCTACGTGGAACAGAACGCGAATCTGACCAAATTGCCCGAGATTGCGAAAACTCAGGGGAATATGCTGATCAACGTGGAATCCGGTGGTTATGAGGCAGCGCCCAGAGGCAGGCTGGATGAGGTATTCGACACGGATACGGTCAATCCGGGCCGTTATGCGTTTGAAAAGATGATTGCAGGCGGTTATCAGGGCAACCTGATGCATGCCGTCATAAAGGGTGCGGCTCAAGCCGGCCTGTTTTCAAAGTCCTTCATAAGTGAGTTCGAAAAAATAGATGCCCTCCAGTCAAAGGATCTGGATGATTTCCTGTTTCATCCCGCATC
>CAZFWQ010000171.1:0-4176 GCA_964522755.1 uncultured Oscillospiraceae bacterium
ATGGCCGGGAACATTCAGCTGAAACGGAATTGAAATTCGGCCTGCGACCCTTCATTGACAATACATGATTCCATCCTGTCAGTCAACGAAGCCCTTATGGTACAATGCAGATAAAGGAAGATTTCAGACATGAGAAGATTTCAGATACGAGAAGAATCTTTCGTACCATAGAACAGGGCTAAGGCTGGAATGGAAGGACGGTCCCATATGGACAGGGAAATGATGATTCAGGAGATCGGAAGGTTGAAAAAAGAGCGTGATGCCGTGATTGTGGCACACAGCTACCAGATAGGCGAAGTACAGGATATTGCGGACATGGTGGGTGATTCGTTCGCACTTGCGCGGTACTGCGCCAGCAGTCCCGCCCGGACAATCGTTTTCTGCGGGGTACATTTCATGGCGGAGAGCGCCAAGATCCTGTCACCCGAGAAGACCGTGCTGCTGCCGGAAATCCACGCCGGCTGCCCAATGGCAGACATGGTGACGGGAGAGGCGCTCAGGAAGCGGAAAGCCGAACTTCCCGGGATAGTCGTGGTCTGCTACATCAACACCTCGGCTGAAGTGAAGGCTGAATGCGATGTGTGCTGCACGTCATCGAATGCGGTCGATGTCATCCGTTCCATTCCGGAAAAGGACATCCTGTTCGTGCCCGATCAGAACCTGGGTTCCTGGGTAGCGGCGCAGGTTCCGGAAAAAAACATCATATTGTGGGACGGCTACTGCATCACCCACCATCGTATTCGGAAGGACGAAGTGCTGAAAATGCGCTCGCTGCATCCGGATGCCGTCCTGCTTGTGCATCCCGAATGCAAGCCCAATATTGTTGCCCTGGCGGACTTCGTCGGCAGCACCAAGCAGATTATCGACTATGCGAAAAACAGCCCGGCGGAAAAGTTCATCATCGGAACCGAGATGGGCGTGCTGCACCAGCTCCAGAACGACAGCCCGAACAAGAGATTCTTCCTGATGTCTCCCGGTCTTGTCTGTCCGAACATGAAGAAGACTAGCTTGACCAGCGTGTACGAATCCCTGCGCGACGGCAAGTACGATATCACCGTGGAGGAGACCGTCCGACTGAAGGCGAAGGTATGCCTGGATCGTATGCTGCAGGTTGCAAAGTAATCTTATAAACAACCGGCGCTGATCGCACCGGTTTCCCTGGATCGTATGCTGCTGGTTGCAAAGTAATCTTATAAACACCCGGTGCTGATCGCACCGGTTTCCCCGGATCGTATGCTGCAGGTTGCAAAGTGATTTCCTGGACAACCGGTGCTGATCGCACCAGTTTCCTTATGGGACATCGACGAGCAGCCAGCCTTCCGCATATCCCGGTTTCTGGCCGGTTGCCTCGTCGGGAGCCGTGCTTCCTTCAATTTGGCGAATAATCAGGCGAATGCGCATGTCACCTGCCAGTGTGTCAAATGTCAGTTCTTCCGGCGTCAGGACAAATTCCGTCAGGAGGGAATCCTTGCCGTAAGCGGCCCGGAGTTCATCGAACTTCTTTCTCAGGTCTTCCCGGTATACTTCCGTGCCATTGAGGGACATGGCGAGTATGCGCGTCTGCTGGTCCACGGCAAGTGCCAACCCTGTGGCCGCATCCGTTTCAGTTGTTGCCTCATAGGCAAATGGGAACAACACGTCATACCCTGTGACGGGTACGGATGTGGATGTGTTGCCGCGGGTAAACCGCACGTACTGGGTCGGAGCAGCCGGCCTTGTTCCGTCAATCGTGAATCCAAGCACTTTTTCAGCATTGCCGAATGTGAATCCGTCAGGCAGCACCTTGGCGTCGGCCAGCTGGTGCTGCTGGTCAAACCAGTACAGGATGCTGGAAATCCTGCCCCGGTCTTCTTCATTGACTGTGGATACCGCTTTGGTGACACGGTTGCCGGAAATCATGCCGTTTTTCGAGAAAATTGCCAGCAGCTGGCGGTTCTGGCTGTCAATGGACAAGTTGAACGCGCTGAGTGGTCCGATGACCGATGACAGCGCGACGACGGCCAGCGAGAGTGGCAGCAGGAGCACGCGGAATCCCGTCCTTTCCGGATCCCGTTTGCGGAAAAGGCTGCGAATCGAAAGAAACAGGGTGGCGGCTGCGCACCAGCTGCTCAGTATGATCACGAACCATCTTGGTTCCGTCAGTCCGTAATCCCCGACCCGCAGGCCGATGGCCGCGAACAGGACAATGAAAAGAGGCAGGGCCGTCCATGAAAACCAGCGGTAATGGATGGCGGAAAACCTGTTGTCGTCCCTGGACGGATATGATAGAAACCAGACGAACAACCCGATGCAGGCGTAGGCGAGGATCAGGCTGGATACGATGCCGCGGGGCCAGACCTGTTCAATCAGGATTTTTCCGGAATACACATAAAGGATGGCGGTATACACCCAAAGCAGCGGAATCAGGATCCATTGAAGCAGGAACCTCAGCGTTTTCGGAGAATCAGCCGGTTTCGGCACTTCGCGCACGTTCGGGATGCCTGAAAAGAAATGGAACGGGGCGAACAAAGCCCAGACCAGGATGGCAGTATCCGCATAGTGTTTGTCTTTGATCATGACTCCCAGCAGCCTGTCCAGGGTGAAAAGAATGGCATAGAGCGATAGCATGAGTATGCCGGCATACAGCACTGTGATGGCCACGCGGATAAGCAGCCTTGTACTGTGCAGGGCAATCCCTTCCCGTCGATACCAATAGGGCAGGCAGACGAACCCGATGACCAGGGCCGCCGTGATCAGGATGGCGCGGATGACGGGCACCATGCGGAAGTCCGGCAGCATGAACCATGCATAGGCGAAAAGACCGGCCGCTGCGGGAATGAATGCTGCAATGGCCGGCAGCGGGTGGACGGGCTTGTATGAGGCCGGCTGAGCAAGGCGTTCCAGCAGCAGGTGGATGGCCAGTGTGACGGGAAAGCCCATAAGGCAGGCTATGACGGCGCGCATCCAGTCATTGCGGACACTTTCCGCAATACCGTCCGGAAAATGGTTCATCCGGACAAGGAGGACGGCCAATGCAACGGAAAGCAGCATCGGGACCGGGAAGCGCCGGATGCCGGCGACAAGGCTCCTGCCCAGGTTCAAGAACAGATTCTTCAACTTCATGTGGCCTCCTGTTTTGATCGTGACTGATTACGTTGTGAAACATGCATGCATATTACAAAATGGAACCGATTCCCAAGGTCAGCGCAAAAGGCAGGCACACTACAAAATGGAACCGATTCCCAAGGTCAGCGCAAAGGGCAGGCACACTACAAAATGGAACCGATTCCCAAGGTCAGCGCAAAAAGCAGGCGCATTACAGAATGGAACCGATTCCCAAGGTCAGGGCAAAAGGCAGGCATAGGAGGAAAAAATTCTGGACCGACAATGGAAATGTGTCTTTTTTCGTCTGGATTCTGCGGAAGGTAGCGAGGTTCATCCATACCTTCGGTACGACGAGGAGGCATGCAAGGCTCAGCAGGGGCGCCGCACCAAGCAGGACGGATATCGGGATGGCCAGTGCGGCGGTCAGATACAGAAAATGGAACAGGTACATGCCCCATTTCTTTCCGGCTGTAACCGGCAGGGTATATCTGTGATTGGCCAGATCGTCCTCCATGTCACACAGGTTGTTGGCCAGCATGATATTTGCGATGCAGCAGATGCAGGGGACCGATATCGCTGCGAAGCCTAGCAACGGCAGCCAGGGAAGCCCAAGATTCAATCCGCTCCAGTTGAGGGACAGGGAAAACAGTGTGCCGGGCTCCAGCTGGATGTAGCAGGCAATAAACGGTATTCCGAAACCCATGGCAATTCCGGAGGCGGCTTCTCCCAAAGGAGTTCTGGAAACGGGTACCGGGCCTGCCGAATAAAGAAGGCCGATCATGAATGCCGCTGCGCCCATTAGGAGAACCAGCCAGTCAGTGATGATCGCCAGCCCGATGCCGGCTGCCATAGCGATAATAAACAGGAGTCCGAGGGTTGCGTCGACAGTTGTTCCCGAAAGGCCGTAATGGACAATGGCATTGTGCCGTTCGAAGTTGTAGCCCTCGCGTTTTTTTGCGCGCGCGTGATCCTGCCGGTTGTTCAAACCCGTCGTGAACATGTCAAAGGCAATCATCGAGAGGAAAAACAGCGCCATGGGAATCAGGTGCAATGACCCGTTACGAAGCCTTTCTGAACCGCCATCCGGAATAC
>CAZFWQ010000171.1:4186-8204 GCA_964522755.1 uncultured Oscillospiraceae bacterium
CGGTACAGCGCGTACAAGGTCCCTGTCAGGAACGGGATTACGCTGGCAGTCTTCGTCTTGATTTCAACCAGGCTGAAAAAGGCGCGAAGCGGCATGACGGCCTCCTGTCCGGCCACGGAACAATTTCAGGTTCATCCGCGGGCTGGACATATGTCTTGTTTTCGATTATATCACGGATGTCATTGCCGAAGAATCGGGAGTGCCTGTGCAATGCCTGTGTAATGCCTGTATAACGACTTGTGTTCGCGGCGTGATTGCTGTTCGAGGCTCGATTGCTGTTCGAGCAGCTGATGGGTGTATGGTTGTTCGAGGCTTGATTGCTGTTCGAGTCGCCTGCCTGTTCGAGTCGCATTGCTGCTCATGTCGATATCGTGTATTCGTTGACTTTGATAAACAGGATGCATACAATAATATCATGATAAGGCAAATCCTGTCGGGTTGCCTTCCATACCGGCCGGATGCATCACCCTAAGAGGAGGATATCATGAGGAAAAGCAAACTTCTCGCCCTTGTCCTGGTTCTTGCATTGGTGTTTTCGATGTTCACGTCTTGCGGGCGGAGCACATCCGGAACAAATGATGACAATTCGGATTCGGGAACCGTGAAAAAGACGACGTCGGACGACGGCGGCGATTCAGGGAACAACTCAGACACAACGGATGAAACAACGGATGAAACAACGACTGAAAAGAGTGACAATTCAGGTGACGGCAGCACCGATACTACCAGCGGCAAAACGACATTCGAAAAAGGACAGGAACTGACTGCCTTTGTGACGGCCTATACGGAAGCCAAGTCCGCCTTGATGGATAAACTGACGACGAAAGTTGAAGACTCAGGAGATCTGTCACTCACCATGAGCCTGCTCGGATTCGCGATGATGGACCTGACGGTCGCATTCGTCCCCATGTTCGACGTGGTAGATGAAACCGGCTTCATCCCGTTTCTGAATATCAAGAACGCATTCAAGAAAACAAAGGGAAACCTGATAACCTTTGGCGCTGATTATAAAATCGAAGAAGACGGGGGCGCGGACACGAAGGGCGACCGCATATTCTGGGATGGGAAACTGGACGTGAAGGATGAATCACTGAGCACCATCTACTATACTGAGCGAGGCGGCAAGAAGATAGCGAATACGATTATCGAGATCACGAAGAACAAGGACGGATCATACACATCGGAAACCTTATCCTATAACGAAAGCGAAGATGGCGTCGCGAAGATCAGCGGCACCTTTGTCAGTTTCGAGGGTGAGGACATGTGGCTGCAGTCGGGGGAGCAGGAGAACGGCAAACCGGATTTCGATTATGTGACCGTATTCAATAAAAAGAACGTTGCCATCAAGGATTTGTCAAAGGACTTCACACTTTCGACTGACATCACGTACATCAAAGGCAAGATTACGAGCAATATCGCGAAATAATCCCTGTTTCAGATGGTTCGGCATCAGGGTGCATGCGGCTTTCATCAGCCGGACGGATTGACAGCCTTTGGGGGCTGTGATATATTAATTTGGCTGTACCCGTTATAAGTCCTGCATAGACAGGATCAGGCCCAAGATGGCCTAATGCGGAAATGAATGATGCTTGTGTGTCTTTGGATATGAGTCTTGGAAGGAGGCATTCCAAAAATGTCTGAATCGAGAAGTAACAGGGGAGGTTCCAGGGAACGTTCCGGCGACCGCGGTGACCGCGGCGACCGCGGCGACCGTGGTGCACGCTCAGGCGGTCCGGGCGGTCGCATGAGGCGTACTCGCCGCAAGGTATGCGCATTCTGTGCCGATAAGGTTGAAGCCATAGATTACAAGGATTTGATGAAGCTTCGCAAGTTCCTTTCTGAAAAAGGCAAGATCTTGCCAAGGCGCATCTCGGGAAACTGCGCGGCACACCAGCGCCAGATGACGACAGCCATCAAGCGCGCCCGTCATGTCGCACTGCTGCCCTACACCACGGACTGAAACCAGTCGCCTGAACGTTTTGACTGCAGGATAAAGGGCTGTCTCACAAGAGGCAGCCCTCCATGCAGCAACAGTATATCCTGAAGTTGAAAATATGGATTTGTCACGAAAAAGGCAAGTCCTTTCCAATGAAAACATATTCGGATGAATCAAACAAAACAGCTTATAGATGTGAATCTATAGGCTGTCTTGCCATGTGGGAGGTTTCGCAATGAAAGTCATTCTGAAGCAGGACGACAAAAACCTCGGGAAAAAGAATGCCATCGTCGACGTCAGCGACGGTTACGCACGGAATTTCCTCATTCCCCGCGGGTTGGCCATCGAAGCGTCGAATGCCGCGCTGAACGAGGCGAAAGCCAAAGTGCAGACGGAAAAATACCACAAGGAACACGAAATCGACGATGCGAAAAAGCTTGCCGGAATCCTGTCGAACCTTACCGTCGTCATGAAGGCCAAGGCCGGTGACAACGGCAAGCTGTTCGGCTCCATCACAAGCAAGGATGTGGCGGAAGCCCTGAACAAGCAGCATGCGCGCAATATTGACAAGAAGAAATTCGTCATGCCGGAAGCCATCAAGATGCTCGGTGAAACGGAAGTGGAGCTCAAGCTCTACGCCGGCGTTTCAGCCAGGCTCAAGGTGAAAGTGGAAAATGCGAGTTGATTGTCAGTCCCAGGTATGACGGCGTCAGTCAAGGCATGATGCGCCACATGCAAGACCTTTGTGGAGGCGATTCATGGAAAGCGGCCTGCAGGAACGGATTCCCCCCCACAATCTAGAAGCTGAGCAGTCCGTGCTCGGCTCCCTTCTGATCGACCGGAACGCGTTGTCCGAGGTCAGCGGCCGGCTGAAGCCGGATGCGTTCTATCTGGAAAAGCACCGGGAAATCTTCGAAGCCATCATGATGCTGTTCGAGGACAGCCTGCCGGTCGATGTGGTGACCGTCGCTGAAATTCTTTCCCGCAGGGGCACGCTGGGAAAAGTCGGCGACGTCGAATACATCGCGAACCTTGCCACATCCGTCCCCACTACGGCAAACATCCGGCACTACTCCACCATTCTGGAAGACAAGGCACTACTCAGGCGCCTTATCACCGTGTCCGGAGAAATTGCCGGTCATGGCCTGTCCGGCAGCCTGGAAGGCAACGATGTGCTGGCCATGGCTGAAAAGTCGATTTTTGACATTTCAATGGGCCTGAACCGCTCAGGCTTGGAACCGCTGAGCAGCGCCCTCGACGAGGCGTTCACCCAGCTAGAGGAACTTTATCGCAACAAGGGCGATTTGACAGGCATCCCAAGCGGATTCCGGGATTTGGACCGCAAAACGGCCGGATTCCAGCGCTCAGACCTGATACTGGTTGCATCACGCCCATCAATGGGCAAAACTTCCTTTATCCTGAATGTAGCCGTCAATGCGGCGCTTTCGAAGGTCCCCGTGGCCATCTTCAGCCTGGAAATGTCACGAGGCCAGCTTGTCAACCGTATTCTGGCCCTTGAGGCAATGGTGGATCTGGAACGGATGCGGACCGGCAAGCTGATGGAGGACGATTGGACGAAAATCGCCCACGCGCTGGGGCCGCTGTCGAAATCGCCCATCTATCTTGACGACAACGCCAGTACGAACGTCATGGAGATGATGTCCAAGTGCCGAAAACTGAAAATGGAAAAAGGGCTGGGTCTGATCATCATCGACTATCTGCAGCTGATGGAAGGCAGGAAGAAGAGCGATAACCGCCAGCAGGAAATTTCCGAGATTTCAAGGGCGCTGAAAATCATGGCGAAAGAACTGAATGTTCCGGTCATTGCGCTGTCACAGCTGTCTCGTGCCCCTGAAACGCGAACGGATCACCACCCCGTCCTGTCGGATTTGCGTGAATCGGGAGCCATTGAGCAGGATGCGGACATTGTCATGTTTCTCTACCGCGATGACTATTACCATGAAGATTCCGAAAAGAGGAACGTGGTGGAGATCATCCTGGCCAAGCACAGGAACGGCGCAACGGGCACAGTTGAACTGGTCTGGATCCCGCAGTACACGAAATTCGGAAACATGGAATTCT
>CAZFWQ010000172.1:0-4878 GCA_964522755.1 uncultured Oscillospiraceae bacterium
GAGGCGGACAAGGGTGTGGCCGTAGTATCCGCAGGACCCCCAGGCCCTGTCGATGCATCAGGCGTGAAAACCCTTCTGCCGCTTGCACTCGAAGGCAAACCGACTGCCATCGGCTGCTGGGTCTATGGAGACGCGGGGCGGAGCTGGCTGCGGGCCGGGTTGTCGGATGCCGTCGGCAACAAGGCCGATATCGACTTTACAACGCCATATAATGCAGTGACAGGCTTGGGCGGGATCGACTGGACCGGCTGGAAATATGTCGAGGCCCGCATCCCGGACGGTCTCACGGCACCGTATTCCCTATTCGAGCCGATTCGGGTCCTTTGCACGCAGGAGAACATGAAGAAAAGCGGTACCCTCCTGTTTGACAGGTTCAGATCAATCTACGGGCTGAAAAACGACGACACGGTTCCTCCCGCCATCGACGCTGTCTGGCCGGCAGACGGCGAGGCGGTCAAATCCGGCGTGCTTTCCCTGTCCATGGCGGCTTCGGACAATGCGGACGGATCTGGTCTGAATCCGGAAAGGATCACCCTTGCACTCGATGGCGCGGTACTTGACGGACTGCAGGTTTCGGAGGGTGGCGGCAGTCTTCTCGTCAGCCGTGCATTTGCGCTTCCCGCACCGCTTTCAGGCGGTTTCCACGTAGCGCGGCTCCGGGTGGAGGATCGCTTCGGAAACAAGACGACAAAGACCTGGTCCTTCAAGGTGGACAGCTCATCTCCCCAGGCATCGCTGATCATGCCCGATACGGTGCCGTCCGGAGGTACGTTCGATGCGGTTGTACAGGTGAGGAACCCGAACCCCATGAAGGCGATGACGCTGGAGATGGTCTGGGATCCGGCCCTGATTGAACCGATCGACATGGATTCGAAGAAGGCCGGCATCCAGATGGGCCTGGAAAAATGGGTTTCAGCGGCGAAGGTCGCCTCAAATACCGCGGATGTGAAGACGGGAGTCTGGACGCTGGCCGTTTCGGGGCTCAACAGCACGATCAAAGCCACTGACCGAAAAATGCTCACCCTGCGCTTCAAGGCGAAAACCACCTCGGACGGCACGGCTTTGCTCAGGAGCGGGAAAGCGTTCATGAAGGCGGCCAGCGTCAAGGTCACGCAGACATTCGGCATCCCTGAAACGGCCATCCTGGTGGAACCCGCCTACAGCCTGGATGTCCGAAATGCCGTCTCCGGAGGGATCGCCCGCCTGGCCGTGTCCGACCGCAACGGGTCGCCCGTCGCGGGTGCGGCAGTCTATATCGAAGGTTCCGGCAAGGGGCCAATCGCCACAACGGACAAGAACGGCATCGCGGAAACGAAGGCCGTCGGGGCCCGTGCCGCTGGCGAGCGGCTTTCACTGCACGCAGTGAAGGGCGGCCTGTCTTCGGGGACAGTCCGGATTGTGGCCGGCGCGGCATCGGAGGGTGCGAAAGCGCTTGCCGTGTCCGTATCGCCGATTTCCCAGCCGGGCGGCATGACCGTGCACTGGCTGTCGACCGCCTCTTCGGGCACGTATGTCCGGATCATTGAAGCGGATGCCTATGCAGGCTCCTTCCCTGCGGCGTCAAAACAGGCCATGGCCACAAACACAGTCACAAAAGTGGCAGATCCCGCGAAAAAGTCGGCCCTGTACGAACACAAGGCGGTTTTTTACGGGTTGAAGTCCGGAACCGCCTACAAATGGCGGATAACGGACGGCCTGAACGGCAATGGCGCCACGGGCGGGTTCACCACCCCTGTTTCAGAAGCGGGAAAGACATTCACCTTCGGCTTCCTGACGGATCCCCAGGCCGTTGACGCGGCCGGCTATGTGCATTACCGCAACCTGGTGCAGCGCATGATCGGCAAGGCACCCGACCTCTCCTTCATCATCCTCGGTGGCGATGTGGTGGACAATGGCGCAAAACCGGCACAGTGGTGGGGCTTCTTTCAGACAGCGTGGGCATATCTGCAAAGCGTTCCGGTCCTTGCCGTGCCGGGCAACCATGAATACCAGGGTGATGAGAAGCTCACTGCCTACAAGTCGTTCTGGGGTCTCCCGGCGACCGGGCCCGCCAAGTACGCGGAAACGGCATATACAGTGCTGAACGGGGACGCACGGTTTTACATGCTGGACACGCAGGGCAGCCTGGATGAGCAGCTGGAATGGCTGAAGAAGGAAAAGGCCGCATCACTGAGCAAATGGAACATCGTGGTCATGCACCGCGGCATATACGGCGGCTTTTACGACGAGGCGGCCTTCCGCAAAAAGGCTGCGCCCGTGTTTGACGAACTCGGCATTGATCTTGTATTGTCCGGGCATGACCACACATGGCTCCGCACGACCATGAAGAACGGGAAGAAAGTACCTGTCGGAACCGGGACGACTTATATATCAGGCGGCGCATACGGCGGGAAATTCTACGATGCGAAGAAGCGGGCATGGACAGAAGTGCTTTATGACGGCAACACGCCATCTTTCACACTGGTGGAGGTGTCTCCCGAAAAACTGGTTGTGAGTGCATCCCATGTCGAGGGAATGAAAACGGTCGGTCATGATGAATTCGTCATCACAAAATGAACATAAATGACCATAAAATGATTTTTCAGTTGGCAGCCCCACACTGGCACGATCGGACGGGATGAGGTAGAATGGTGGAAGCGTCCGGCGTACACATCGCATACGCCGCCGCAAATCCGCAATATGGGACGGGAATGGGAGAACTGCATGGACAACAACTTTAAGACATTTTCCAAACATGCCGTGAAAGTATTCACGGACTATCTCGCCATACTGTTTGTGTTCGTCATTTTCAGCTACCCCATCATCAGCATGTCGGGAGACAAGCCGGGGCCTCTGGTCCGATGGGTTTCAGGATTCCTGTTCCTTCTCCTGTTCGCGCTGATATACAAGGACCTGCAGGAAGTCGCCGTCAGGGAACGGCGTCCGCAGTACGGCATCAATCCGAAGCCCTGGCGCGGTCTGCTGCTCGGATTGGCGGGTCTTGTCCCGGTCTGGCTCACCCAGGGTGTCATTGCCGTCCTGCCTCTGGCAGACTCCGAAACCCTGCGCTCACGTCTGCTTCAGGCCGTTTCCGTCCCGATCTACTGGCTTGCCGCCATCCTGGGCGGCGCAGCCTGGCTGTACCCGGTCCTGCTCCTGCTGGCGGCCCTGATGGCCTTCGCCGGATACGCCGCAGGGCTTGCGGATTTCTTCCTGATGCAGAAAATATACAAGCTGATTGGATACACCCCGAAAAAAAGAGTCAGAAGAAAACCCAGGAAGAAAACGGGGAGAGGGTTTTGGGGAATATAGCCCCATCCGCCGGAAGATGCGGTGAAGCAGCTCCTTGCCCCGCAATGGCAAAGCCGCAGTTTCCGGGTTTCACGACAGGGTGGAGGGAACCGCATGGAAGACGTCATCCAGCGCATCATCAGTCTTGAAGAAACGGCCAGGGAGATCATAGCCGGCGCACTGGAAGAGGAACGTGCCATCCTGGCCGAAGGCGAGGCTGAAGTCCTCGCGATGGCAGCGCACATACAGGAAATGTCGGATGCGAAGGTCGGCCAGCTGAAAGGCCGCACCAAGTATGAGTCGGATGACCGCATCATTCGCATCTGCCAGGACACTGCCATGAAAATGCGCATGATGGAGGAACACGCCGAACAGGATCAGGCTTGTTGGGAAGAGGAAATTTTCAACCGAATCATCGGAAGGTGAATATATGGCCTCTGTTTCACAATACAGCGCCCTTGCGGGAAAAACGCGGGCCATGTTCGGCCGCATCCTCAAGGAAGCGGATTATCGCGCGATCATGGGCAAGGACAGCGTGGGGGGGATCGCCGATTATCTGAAAAACGAGACGCATTATGCCGGGGAACTTGCCGATATAGATGAAGGCGACATTCATCGCGGCCGGCTTGAAGTGCTCCTCAAGCGCGGACTCATGAAGGATTACGGGAAGCTTGCCGTTTTTTCACAGGGCATCCTGCGCGGATTTGTGCGCACGGTTTACAAAAAACATGAGATCGAATCGCTGAAACTGCTTTTCCGGGCATTCGTGGCAGGCAACGTTCCTCCGGAAACGCTGGAGGAGTCCCTGCTGTTCCTTTCGCGCTACGACAGGCTGAACATGCCGAAGCTTGCCCTTTCGAAGGATGCGGCCGAATTTGTCGGAAACCTGCAGGGAACCGAGTATTACCACAGGTTGAGGTCTTTTCTGGGGGAACCGGGTTCATTTCCATTGTTCCAGATTGAAATGGCGCTGGATTCGTATTACTACAACGAGATAGAGCATGCGCTCCGACACCTGCTCAAAGGCGAGGACGCCGAGATAGCCAGAGAGCTCTATGGCAGCGAGATCGACTTGTTCAACCTGATGACGGCATATCGGTGCAAGGTTTTCTATCACATGGACCGGGACGTCGTCAACAGCTACTGGGTAGCCAACCGGCACCGCATTTCCCAGGACATCCGGACACGCATGCTCGATGCGCCTGACAGGGAAGCCCTGATGGAGGTCCTTTCCCAAAGCCCGTATGCCGAGGTCTTCCGGAATGCGGATGAGCGGCTTTTCGACATCGAGGTGCAGGAATGGCTGTACCGCCTTCACTACAGGAAGTTCCAGCAAAAAGTCTTCACCATAGCCTGCATGCTGTCTTACCTCCGTATCCGGGATACGGAAATCCGCAATGTCATCACGCTTATCGAATGCGCACGGTACCGGCTGCCCGAAGAACGGCAGATCGGCTATATGATAGGCTGGAAGGCGTCGTAAGGTGAAATCGGCCATATGATGGGCTGGAAGGCGTCGTAAGGTGAAATCGGCCATATGATGGGCCGGAAGGCGTCGCAAGGCGAAATGCGCCATATGATGGGCCGGAAGGCGTAGCAAGGCGAAAT